>DATEOV010000591.1:0-5034 GCA_035273645.1 Flavobacterium sp.
CTTAAATAATGAGGGGACTAATGTCCCCTCTTTTTATAAAGATATGACATTTAAAGAAAAAGTAAAGCAAGTATTAGAAGAGGCTCTTCTTGAAAAACCATCTATTTTTTTAATTGACTTGGCCATAACGGACAGTTTTAAGATTATTATTGGGATTGATGGGGATAATGGTGTGGTTTTGCAGGACTGTATTGATGTAAGTCGTGCTGTTGAAAGTAATTTGGATAGAGAAGAGCAAGATTACTCTTTGGAGGTGGCTTCAGTTGGAGTTGGTTCTCCTTTAAAATTGGTTAGGCAGTACAAGAAAAATATCGGTAGAACATTAATTGTTAAGACGAATACTGAAAATATTGAAGCAGAATTAGTTGAAGCTAATGATCTTTTTATAATTTTGTCTTGGAAAGCTAGAGAACCCAAAAAAATTGGTAAAGGAAAAGAGACAGTTCAAAAAGAACAACAAATTCCTTACTCGGATATTAAAGAAGCAATTGTTACAGTAACATTTTAATTAAAGAATTCGCATGGAAAATTTAGCATTAATCGATTCATTTTCAGAGTTTAAAGATGATAAACTTATTGATCGTGTAACGCTTATGGCAATTTTGGAAGATGTATTTAGAAATGCATTGAAGAAAAAATACGGTTCAGATGATAATTTCGATATCATTATAAATCCTGATAAAGGAGATATGGAGATTTGGAGAAGAAGAGTAATCGTTGCTGACGAGGATTTGGATTTTGAAAATGAGGAAATTACATTAACTGAGGCTAGAAAAATTGAAGCTGATTTTGAAATTGGTGAAGAGGTATCTGAAGAAGTTAAGCTGATAGATTTGGGTAGAAGAGCAATATTAGCTTTAAGACAAAATTTAATTTCAAAAATACACGAACACGATAATACCAATCTTTACAAACAATTTAAAGATATTATTGGGGATATTTATACTGCGGAAGTGCATCATGTACGCCCAAGAGTTGTAATTTTGGTGGATGATGACGGAAACGAAATCATTTTGCCAAAAGAAAAACAAATTCCTTCAGATTTCTTCCGTAAAGGAGATAATGTGAGAGGTATAATTGAAAGCGTTGAATTAAAAGGAAATAAACCTCAAATTATTATGTCTAGAACTTCAGATAAGTTCTTGGAGAAATTATTTGAACAAGAAATTCCAGAAGTTTTTGACGGTTTGATTATGGTTAAAAATGTTGTGAGAATCCCTGGTGAAAAAGCCAAAGTAGCTGTTGATTCTTATGATGATCGTATTGATCCGGTTGGTGCCTGTGTGGGTATGAAAGGGTCTCGTATTCATGGAATTGTTCGTGAATTAGGAAATGAAAATATTGATGTAATTAATTATACTAGTAATGTTCAATTGTATATTACTAGAGCATTAAGTCCTGCTAAAGTTTCTTCAATCAAGATTAATGAAGAAACAAAGAGAGCTGAAGTGTTTTTGAAATTGGAAGAAGTTTCTAAAGCAATCGGTAGAGGAGGTCATAATATTCGTTTGGCTGGTTTGTTGACTGGTTATGAATTGGATGTAATTCGTGAAGGTGATGTAGCTGGGGCAATTGCAGATGATGACGATGTTGAATTGACTGAGTTCTCAGATGAGATAGAAGAGTGGGTAATTGAGGAATTTGCAAAAATTGGTTTAGATACTGCAAAAAGTATTTTAAAACATGATGTAGAAGATTTAGTTAGAAGAACCGACCTAGAAGAGGAAACGATTTTAGATGTAATGAGAATATTAAATGAAGAGTTTGATAGTTAACATGCTATTAATTCCTCATATAAAATAAATTTCTATTTTTATTATAAAATATAAGTAGAACAACGAATAAGTTAAAAATAAAAAGGTTTTATGTCTGAAGAGAGAATTATTAGAATAAACAAGGTTTTAAGGGAATTAAATATTTCGTTAGAAAGGGCTGTGGATTATCTAAAAGATAAGGGTATTGCTATTGAATCAAACCCAAACACAAAAATTTCTGAGCAGGAATTTAATATCCTACAAAGTCAGTTTGCAGGCGACAAGGGGAATAAAGAGGCTTCTAAGGAAGTAGGTGAGGAGAAAAGGAAAGAAAAAGAAGCTTTGCGTATTGAGCGTGAAAAAGAAGTTGAAGACAAACGCAAATTAGAAGAAGACCGTTTGAAACAACAAGAAGTTATAAAAGCTAGAGCTGTTTTGTCGGGACCAATACAAGTTGGTAAAATTGATCTTAATCCTAAAAAGCCTACTACTGCTCCAGAACCTGTTGTTGCTGAAAAAGTAATTGCTCCTAAAGAGGTAGTTCCAGAAGACAAGCCTGTTGTAAAAGAAGAAGTTAAAAAAGAAATTGTCGAAAATGTTGTAAAAACTGAAGCGCCAGTTGAAAAGATTATAAAAGAAATTCCTAGTTCTGAGGTAAAAGATAAGCCAAAGTTTAAGGAAGTTAAGAATGTTGAGAAAGCAGAATCAGTAACAGAGAAAAAAGCTGAAGCTACTTCAGGTGAAACTCCGGTTGAAGAATCTATTACAACTCAATATCAAAAACTTTCTGGTGCAACTTTGACGGGTCAAGTTATTGATTTGTCTCAATTCAATAAACCAAAAAAGAAAAAAGAAGATCCAAAAATTACGCCTAATAAGCCTGGTGCTCCTGGAGCAGCTGGTGCTAATAATGCTAATAAAAATAAACGCAAAAGAATTGCTCCAAAGCCAGGTGCGCCTAGACCGCCTGCTACTCCTGGAGTTCCTGGAGCGCCAAATCCAAACAAAATTACTCCAAATACTGGAGGTGGCGGTTTCAATGCAAATAGAAGTGCAAGACCTGGATTTGTAAAAGGAAATAGACCTGCAATTGTTGCAAAAGTAGAGCCTACTGAGGAAGAGGTTAAAAACCAAATCCGTGAAACTTTGGAGAAACTTCAAGGTAAAGGAGGTAAATCTAAAGCAGCGAAATACAGAAGAGATAAAAGAGATACACACCGTCAGAAATCTGATGATGAGCAAAGAGCTTTAGATGAAGGAAGTAAAACAATTAAAGTTACTGAATTTGTTACTGTAGGTGAAATTGCAATCATGATGGATGTGCCAATTACTAAAGTGATTGGAACGTGTATGTCACTTGGAATTATGGTTACCATGAACCAACGTTTGGATGCTGAAACATTAACTATTGTGGCTGATGAATTTGGTTATGATGTTGAGTTTATTACTGTAGATATCGAAGAAGCTATTCAAGTTGTCGAAGATAAAGAAGAGGATTTGGTATTCAGAGCTCCTATTGTAACTGTAATGGGTCACGTCGATCACGGTAAAACATCTTTACTGGATTATATTCGTAAAGAAAATGTTATCGCTGGTGAATCTGGAGGGATTACGCAACACATTGGTGCATACGGAGTGACTTTGGATAACGGTCAAAAAATCGCATTTTTAGATACACCTGGTCACGAAGCCTTTACTGCGATGCGTGCTCGTGGTGCTCAAGTTACCGATATTGCAATTATTGTGATTGCAGCGGATGATGATATCATGCCACAAACTAAAGAGGCAATTTCTCATGCACAAGCAGCAGGAGTTCCTATTATCTTTGCAATCAATAAAATTGATAAGCCAAATGCTAATCCAGAAAAAGTAAAAGAAAGATTAGCAGGTATGAACCTTTTGGTAGAAGATTGGGGTGGAAAAATTCAATCACATGATATTTCTGCTAAAGTTGGTACTGGTGTTAAAGAATTATTAGAAAAAGTATTGTTGGAAGCTGAGATTTTAGATTTGAAATCGAATCCAAACAAAGCTGCTCAAGGAACAGTTGTTGAAGCTTTCCTGGATAAAGGAAAAGGATATGTTTCTACTATATTAGTACAACATGGTACACTTAAAATTGGAGATTATATGTTAGCTGGAAAGCACCATGGTAAAATTAAAGCCATGCATGATGAAAGAGGAAATATAGTTAAAGAAGCAGGTCCTTCTACTCCAGTATCAGTTTTAGGATTGGATGGAGCTGCAACTGCAGGTGATAAGTTCAATGTTTTTGAAGATGAAAAAGAAGCAAAACAAATTGCTGCCAAACGTTCTCAATTAATGCGTGAACAATCAGTACGTACTCAGAGACATATTACATTAGATGAAATTGGACGAAGAATCGCATTGGGTCAATTTAAAGAATTGAACATTATCCTTAAAGGGGATGTGGATGGTTCAGTTGAGGCACTGTCTGATTCGTTCTCTAAATTATCTACTGAAGAAATACAGATTAATATTATACATAAAGGAGTTGGTGCAATTACTGAAACTGACGTTATGTTGGCTTCTGCTTCTGATGCGATCATTATAGGATTTAATGTTCGACCTGCTGGAAATGCTAGACAATTGGCTGATAAAGAAGAAATCGATATCCGTTATTACTCTATTATCTATGCAGCTATTGATGACTTGAAAGATGCAATGGAAGGAATGTTAGCTCCTGAAATGAAAGAAGAAGTATTAGGTACTGCTGAGATTAGAGAGATATTCAAAATTTCTAAAGTTGGTTCAATCGCAGGATGTATGGTTATGGATGGTAAAATTGCCAAAAATGCCAAAATCAGAATCATTAGAGAAGGGGTTGTTGTGTTCACAGGTGAACTTCTTGCATTGAAACGTTTCAAAGACGATGTGAAAGAAGTAGCTAAAGGTTACGATTGTGGTATTCAAGTAAAAGGATACAATGATATCGAAGAAAGAGATGTTATTGAAGCGTACCATGAAGTTGCAATTAAAAAGAAATTGAAATAAGATTTCATATAGTTTTAAAAAAATCCCGAGCAATCGGGATTTTTTTTGTTTTACAATATAGTGTTTTTTCGAAAAGAGTGAATTTTATTAGTTAGGGTGGGTCTAGAATTAAATCCTGAACTACCCGTGTCGACAAAAAATGAATATCAGCGCAATGGGGAATTATCTAAGTATTCGATAAGAATCTTTTTTTTTAAAGGGTTTGGCTTTGTAACTTTGCTTTAAAAGGCTGTTTTAGTATACGATTTTTATATTTGGTGTGTCC
>DATEOV010000592.1:0-6040 GCA_035273645.1 Flavobacterium sp.
ATACATTAACGACTACAACAGAAAAAGGTTGTACCGCTTCTGACTCTGTTGTTGTTGATCCAAATTATGCCACTTCATTTGTGTTGTATCCTAATGAATCTTTGGATGGCAATTATAATATTTCGATTATCCTAAATGAACCGCAGGATTTTACAATTCTGGTATTTGATACATCTGGCCGATTAATATCGACTACTAAGGCAAATAATAAAACAAGCCATGTCATTCGCGGAAAGCGAATCAACTCTTCTGGTGTTTTTGAAGTTGTCATTTTCAACGAAAACTTCAAAGTAACAAAGAAACTCATCGTCAAATAAATCCAATCCTGCCCTGTTGTGAAATCCGTAATCTGTTTACAGGAATCACCATATGGATTATTGTGACTAAAAAAATCAGTATCAAAAAAATAAAAACATGAAAAAAATCCTACTACTTTTTCTGTTATTTTCATTAAATTCTTTCGCCCAGGAGTTTCATGAAGGAACAGTAAATTATTTAAATGGTGATACCAAAAAAGGCTTGATAAAACTAAAAGGTGACTATTTAAAATTCAAAGAAAATGAAGATGCAAAAACCGTCAAAATAGACGATTCCTTACTCAAGAGTATAATGTTTGAATCTATTGATGGGAAAAAATATATTCTTGAGCGTGTATTTAGGCAAGCCGCATTTAAAAAGTTTAAGTATTGTTGGCTGCAATTATTACAGGAAGGTGGCTATTACAGTTTATATCTTACAGCTGACGGCTATTCCTATTCTTTCGATCAGTATGGCAATATGCAATTAACCAGCAGCTACATAAATAATCGCACACTGCCTTGTTTTACTTATTATATAAAAAAATTTGATGAAGATAAGGTATACTACTTTAGTCCAACTTCGGGGCTTAATGCAGAATATTTGTTTAGAGACAGCTGCCGAGAATTTTTATCTGATTATCCTGAATTATTAGCGAGGGTCGAAAAAAAAGAGCTCAAAAAAATGAATGTTGATTATGTAATAGATCAATATAATAAATTCAAGAAAAAGAAAGAAATCGTAAAGACTACCCCAATCAAAAGCAAACGAAAATGAAAAAAATATATTTCTTAACCCTACTGCTTGCCTTCAATGCAATAGTATTTGGTGCAGGACCAAAAGCAGAGAAAAATTCTAGAAAAACAAAAAACACAGCCACAAGATATTATCCTTCCTCTCATAAAGAAGGCTTTATAGGGGTTTTTGACGACAAACCACTAGACAGCCCTGCTGATAACGTTTTTACGGTTTCGGTAAGTGAGTTACCAGCGGCAGATGAGCAGGTGTTTTTAACGTATGAGCTTTATGGAATTAGTAATCATACGGGTATTTCCAGAAGTATTAATAATCAATTTTCTGTTGGAGGGTATTTTGTTAACAGAAGTAACTCCTGGCAACTACAGGAAGAGCAATTAAAGGCAGAATGGTTAAAGAAAGGTGCAAATAGCATTCGTTTTACACTTCCAGATCTAGCTAAATACAATTATCGAGTTCGAAACTTAGGGATAGTTATTAAAAAAGTGGGGTTACAGGGCAGAAGTATTGTTGTCAATCAACCTGTTACTCAAGAGTATAATAATGGTTTTGGTTATGTTAAAGGTTTTATTCAAGGGAAAGGTAGTGCACAAGCCAATGTATATGTGGATGGAGTACAAATAAAAACTCTTGGCTCCGAATTTGAGGCCCTTATACCAAGAAAGTCAGCCCAAACCGTTTGGGGGGCAACTCTAAAAATTGTTTATGCAGATGGTCAAATTATTGAAAAACAATTAACTTATACAACGCCAGTTACTCCAGATTTTCAAAATAAAATTGCTGTTCGTTCTGCACATTCTGTTGTAAGCGAATATACTCCCGAGAAATTATTTCAATTACAGTTAAGAGGTGCTGCAATTGCGATAGAGCCACAAGCACTAGTAAATAAAGATAATATTTCTTTTACTGCTTTACGCGATATAGATTTACCTTCCTTAGATGGGATGATTGTAAATGTGACTAAAGATTATCAAGGATATCGATTATCAACCCAAGGAGAGCAATTCAAAAAGGAAGCTAAAATCTCTTTAGAATTTGATTCGAGTAAAATTCCTGATGGATATACTGAACACGATGTAAAAACCTATTATTTTGATGAAATAACGAAGCATTGGGTAGCTTTAAAGAAAGACAGTCTGAACGCTACAAGTAAATTAATTGTTTCAAAATTAATACAAGGGGGAGATTTGATAAATGGAGTTATCAAAGTTCCTGAATCACCTGAAACTGCTGGGTTTACTCCAACTTCAATTAAAGACATTAAAGCAGCCAATCCATCTGTAGCGGTAAACATAATCAATCCTCCGTCTGCCAACAATATGGGAAGTGCCAATTTAGGATATCCTATTGCTTTACCAGCAGGAAGACAAGGAATGCAACCGCAGTTAGGTGTTCAATATAATAGTGGAGGTGGTAACGATTGGTTGGGTGTGGGCTGGAATTTAAGTATTCCATCCATCAGTATAGATACACGTTGGGGAGTTCCTCGTTATGATGGGGGTTTAGAAACCGAGACTTATTCTATGTCGGGAGAACAGTTGGCTCCTGTTGCGCATAGAAGTGATTTTGTTCCAAGAACAAGCGAAAAACAATTTTATCCTCGTGTGGAAGGAAGTTTCAACAAAATTATCAGACATGGAAGTAATCCAACCAATTACTGGTGGGAAGTAACTGATAAATCTGGGTCTAAGTATTTTTACGGTGGAACTCCATCAGCCGGAATTATTGACAATGCTGTTTTGAAAGATGCCGATGGAAATATTGCGCATTGGGGACTGGTTGAAACGCGTGACCTAAACGACAATTTTGTTCGCTATCATTATGCAAAAGTGCAAGATGTAGGAGTTCAAGGCGGCAGTGTGATGGGGTATAACAATTACATCGATAAAATAACCTATACGGGAAGCGGAAGCAGCGAAGGAAAATACGAGGTTCTTTTTACCAGAGACCGAGAACTAGGCGAAGTCAAACGTCCCGACGTAAGCATCAATGCGCGTTATGGTTTTAAACAAGTGACCGCTGATTTATTACGTAAAATAGAAGTTAAATTTAATGGGCAAGATATCAGAAGTTATGAGCTAACGTACGTTCAAGGTGCTTTTTATAAAACCCTATTAAGTAAAATAACCGAATTTGATGCATCAGGCAAAGAATTTAACCACCATAATTTCGATTATTTTGATGATGTTAAATCTAAGGAAGGATACCAACCCTATACTTCAGCAGAGAATTGGAATCCAGAGGATGATAGTGTAAGGGGAGATTTTAAGGTTAGAGTCGGTGATTTTAATGACAATGCTTCTGCCATTAGCGGGAACAAATCTACTGGGAAAGGATTTGGGCTGGCATTAACCGTGGGGCCTGCAGGTGACAATAGTAAAAATTATACTGCGGGTGGTAATTTTGGGTTTAGCCAAAGTGACGGGGAAGGTATGCTATCCTTAATCGATATTAACGGCGATAATTTACCTGACAAGGTTTATACAGATGGTGGAGTAATAAAATTCAGGCCTAATCTTTCCGGTCCAAATGGGACGACTGTTTTTGGAAAAGACGATACGATATTCGGTATTGGAAGTTTTTCAGCTTCAAAGTCAGAAACATATTCCTATGGTATTGAGGCACACTTTGGGGTGTATGCAGGATTGCAGAAAACAGACAGTAAAAATACCGTTAAAACCTATTTTTGTGATGCCAACGGAGATGGATTAATGGATATTGTACACAACGGAGTCGTGTATTTTAACCATCTGAATAATGGAATTCCTACCTATACAAAATCAAGCAGCGATACGCCAAGTGCCATAGGCTCATCAACTACAGGGATTGACCCGGGACTAATACAAATTGACCCGCAGGAGGTAGAAAAATTAAAAGACCAGTTTCCATTGCATGATGTTGTTCGTGTTTGGAAGGCGCCATATACCGGTATTGTTTCAATTGCGGCGCCGGTGTCATTAGATTCAAATGCAAAATCAGTTGACGGGGTTAGGGTAGCCATTCAGCATAAAGCAGCCGAATTATGGAACAATACTATTGCTGCCAATGATTTTGGCATTAAAACCCCTGCTTTGAATCCTCTTTCTGTAATAAAAGGAGACAACATTTATTTTAGGGTGCAATCCATAGAAAATGGAGAAGATGATATGGTGAATTGGAATCCAAGCATCACTTACTCGCAGCATACGGCTGATTTGGTAGATGCCAATAATCTTCCAATTTATCAATTCCAAGCTTCTTCAGGATTTATTATTTCTGCAGATCAATCTATTGAAATGCCCATAAATGGTAAAATTTCAATTGAGGGGGTATTTACAAAACCAATTACATCGGATGACGTTAAAGTAGCGATAATCAAAACCGATGCAAACGGCAATTCTCAAACCGTTTGGGAAAACACATTTTTAGCAGGTCAAGAGGCTAATCAAACCATTGCCATTGCACAAAATGTGCAACAAAGAGATGCTTATTCTTTTGTGGTAAACAGTGATTCAAATATTGATTGGAAAGCCATAAATTGGATTCCAAGAGTGTATTACACCGCTTCTACCGACTCTTCCATCACTAACGTAAATAATCCTGACGGAACTCCTATGCTGGAATTTTTTCCTACGGTGAATTATAAATTTTATGCTAAAACTTTAAAACCAACAGTTTCATGGAAAGCGTTGGCAGACAATTCAGTAACATTTACCCCGCAAATTGCGCTTGATAATCCATTGCAAAACCCGCTTTTAAATGGGCAAGTGACGGTGACAATCAAAAAGAATAACATATTAGTAGCAAAACAAAATATCATAATAAGCAATAATTTTGCAACAAACATAACTCCAATAACTGTTTCTGTTTTAAAAGACGATGTACTGTATTTTGACATGCATACTAAAGACACATTAGTTGCAAAGAGAATGACTATTTCGAAAGTAAACGCTATAATTGATAATTCAAATAAGGATGCATTCAGTTTGGAAAGCGGTTTTTCAACTTTAGATACGTCGGTAATTTTTGGACCTATGTACCAGCATTGGGGACAGTTTGGATATAATGGCAACAGAGACCGAGCAAATCAACCGATAAATCAAGCTGACTTAAAATTACAATCATCAAATCAAGGAAACATCGATTTGACCGGAACATCCGATCCAGACCAAATGGAACAATCCTATGGTGGCCAAGGTGGGGAAAAAGTAAGCGATGCAAAGTTTATAATGATGCTTCCTGATAATGTAAAACAGCAATGGAATGGATATGATGAAAAGCATTGGGTAACAAAAGATCGTTTATCCTCTTCCCGTTTAGGAATGGATGATTTGACCGCAGAGAACTCCATAGCCAATGGCGGTACCGGAGCAAGAGGAATTGATAAAGTAACTAAGTCCTATTCAGTAGGATTTAGTGCGGGAGCAGGCAGTGTGGGCGGAAGCATTGCGATAGGTGAATCGAAAAACATTGCAGATTTTATCGATTTAAATGGAGATCGTTATCCCGATATCGTAACGGAAAACAAAGTACAATACACTAAATCTGATGGTGCCTTAGAGAATAGCGCAAGAAACATTGGTATGGGGTATTATGAAAAGTCAACAAATAATTCTGTTGGAATTTCATTAAATGGAGCTCCAACTATTTCAAAATCAATGGCAAGTATGTCAGTTCCGGTTGGGACAGCAGATTCTGACTTGGTTTATGATTCCAATTGCCAGATTGTAGGAGCCAGTAAAGAGTACGAAGCATCTCGTACAACAGGTTCACTAGGTGTGAGTTTGGGTACTAATACCGACGAATCATCCTATTCCTTTTTAGACATTAATGGAGACGGCTTACCCGACAAAATTTTTAAAGGGGGAGATGTGGCGCTTAATTTAGGATATAAATTTGCCTCAAAAGAAAGATGGAATTTTACTTCCATCAGAGATGGAAAAGGAGAGGAGTTAAGCGGTGGCCCTGGTTTAGGATACAGTTATGGAGATGATAGCTTCTCGGGGGG
>DATEOV010000593.1:0-3614 GCA_035273645.1 Flavobacterium sp.
CTCTTTGTGTAAGTGAAACCTCTTGATTATTTATCATAACTTGATGTTTTGAAAGTATTATTTTAATTTGTCCTAGCAAAAGCACATCATTTTGATTTTCATTTCTAAAATGAATTTTGATGCGTTCCACCAATTCATCAAAGCTAAACGGTTTTTTGATATAATCATTGGCGCCTGCCTTTAAACCTTCAATAGTTTCCTGAACGGTATCTTTGGCCGTTAAAAATAAAATAGGTGTTTTCAAATCCACTTTTCGAATCTCTTTGCATACATCAATACCCAGCATTAGAGGCAAAATCCAATCCAGCAAAATAATATCTACTTGTTGATTCATAGCTGTTTCGAGCCCCAATTTCCCATCATGGGCTACTAATACTTCATAGCCTTCCTCTTCCAAGCCTTGTCTTAGAAAATTAGCAATTCCGATTTCATCTTCAACAATTAAAATCCTCATTTTTACTGTAAAACAAATTTAAAACCAATAGTACCAATATTTGCTGATAAACCATCACTCCTAGTATAATGATTGAAACTGAAATCAATATTTTTTAGTCCAAAAGAAAACAGTTTGGCTTTCGTAAAAAGATCGGTATAAGAAACTCCAAAACCATATTGATTGGCTGAGAAAGTCGATAAATCAAAATCAGAAGTATAAAATTGCTCCGTTGACAAATGGGTTTGATAAGGTGCAAAATATTTGGCTTGGGTTTGGCTATAATAACGATACATCGGGTAAGCCGTGAATTTATCTGAAATTTTTACTGGAATCTCGATATTGAACGTATGAGCTTTTAAATCCCAATCATCTGTATAATATCTATAATACGTTCTAACGATAAAGTGTTCATTGATGTAATAATTGAAACGGGCGCCAATAGGCAGTTTGAAACGATTGTCAGGAAGTCTTTCAATATCGTCAGCCAACTCGTAAACCCCAATATTGCTAGGACTCGTATACTCATCAATATATTGTGGTTGACCAACATAATAATGGGGTTTGTCTGCAAAATAAGTTCTGTGATAAGGTGACGACAACAGTCCTTGCTGCTGTAATACATCAAAAAACACCGAAAACTGGAAATTTTTTGTCAGTACTTGCGAAAAAGCGAATGAAGCTGAATATGAATTTCTATCTACAGAAGTTACAGGTGCGAATTTTGATGGCAAATATCCATTTGAAACAACTCCGTTTTGATCATAGACAGTCACTCCATTCAAGGCATTTTCCTCAAATTCTTTTGGATAAATTGGTTGCCATTTGTCAAGATAAACATTGGCTTTTACACTTACTTCTGTATTTTTTTCGTTAAAAAGTTTAGTAACTCCACCTCCAAAACCAACTGATGTATAATCGTATTCGTTTGAGAAAGAAATATCGGCATTCCAGATAAAATTTCGATTGTCACTACTATGTGCATAAGTCGCCACTCCCGATAATAATTGATCATTACCAGAAGCTCCTGATGAAGCTTGCCAAGGTGTTGGATTATTTATAGATTCAAATGGATTAATATTACTGGATGAAGCAGATGAGTAAGCTGATAATCCTAAATCTACCGTCAAAACATCATCATCATTCAATGGCATTGCAACTACAATATTGGTTGCTAAATCATTCAATTTTTCCGAACCAATTCCACCCGAAACAGCAGAATGTGTTCCGTCCTGATCATAATAACTTGCCAAGAAATCAACTTCGGTACTTTCTAGAACTCTCTTTTTGAACACAACCGCTGTATCTTTCTCTTGTCCGTAAGAAATTATGCTTACCAAGAAGATAGAAAGAAATATGGTTTTTGTAATTTTTATTTTGGGCATTTTATCTTTAAATAAGTATGAACATACACTAATAATTAGTTACAACCGCAGCCACCGCCCGATTTACCTCCATTCGCTCCGGCCGCTCCTTCTCTGTAAACCTGAAAAGTAGTTTCATACCGTTCTGCAGTTTTGGCTCCCAATTTCATTTCGGGGTCATTGACGTTCATTTTTTCGTACTCTTTAACCGAATTACAGGACTGCAAAACAATGAAGATCAATATTAATACAACTTTTTTCATACTGTTTTATTTACTGTATTTTTTTATATCTATACCTTTAGAAGTAAATATTTTCCCTTTGTCATCAACAATAATGCATTCAATTCCTTTGAGCTGATTGACTAAATCCAAACCTACATCAACCCCCATCACAAAAATTCCCGTTGCAAGAGCATCTGCGATTTCAGTTTGTTTTGCAAATACCGAAACACTTGCAACTCCCATAGCCGGATAACCTGTTCTAGGGTCTATAATATGTGAATATCTTTTTCCGTCAAAAATGACAAATTTCTCATAACTCCCTGATGTTTCAACCGCACTGTTTTCTAAAGGAAAGGTAGCAAAAACTTTATTTTTGTTCAATGGATTCACTATTCCAACAGTCCATTGTTTTCCATCAGGCTGTCTGCCCCAAGCAAAAATATCTCCGGAAACATTTACCAATCCTGAATTACAACCCTTTGACACTAACAAAGCATGTATTTTATCGGCAATATAGCCTTGACCTATTCCGCCAAGCCCCAATTTCATTCCTTTCATTTTCAGGAAAATGGTATGTTCCTTTTTGTCTAAAATAATATTTTTAAAACCGATTTTTTCCACCGATTTCTTAATGGCTTCCGGTGTTGGCATTTCTTTCATAGAACCATCAAACTTCCAAATTTTATCCATGGAAGCATACGAAATATCAAATGCACCAGAGGTAATTTCCGAAACTTTAATTGCTCTTTCTACCAACTCAAACACTTCAACAGGCACTTTAACGGGTTTTATTCCAGCATTTCTGCTAACTTCTGAAATGGGAGTTGTTGGGATCCAATCAGAGATTTCATTTTCTATTCTTTTGACTTCACCCACCGCCATGTCAATGTAAGCATTTGCTTCTAGGGTATCTTTGGCGACAACTGTCATCTCAAATGGACTGCCCAACATTGACAATTTTCGCTTATGGATTATCTGTGCAAAAGATGAGAATGCAAGGAATAGAAAACCGATGGAAAGTATTTTTTTCATTATTTATCGAACGAATGAATGAGTTTAATATAGTCTTGTGCTGATACATTTTTGAACCCTGTTATTCCAATTACTTTTCCTTTTTTGTCCAAAAGCAAGACTAATGGAAAACTGCCATTCTTATTGTATTTTTCTGCTAACATATTATTGCTCTCTGTCAATTCCGGAGAAAGCTGATTGGCTTTTTTCTTCGGAAAATCAGCTTTGTAAATAACCCAATTTTTATCGGATTCCAATTGAAATTCAGGCGATTTCCAAACCACATTATCTAATTTCATACAAGGCCCGCACCAATCTGATCCTGAAAAGACCAACAAAATGTTTTTATTTTCTTTTTCAGCTTTTGCTTTTGCATCTTCAAAGTTGGTGTTCCAATTTTGGGAATATCCAAAAACTGATGTTAATAAAAGTAAAAAGGAAATTAAATATTTCATAAGGCGCTTTTTTTTCTGAATTAAACTCTAAGTGTGTTCCTGTAAAAGCTTCAACACATTGTTTTAAACCAAACCTTGTGAGCCACTAGCAACGACAAATTTCATTGCTTTTAAAAACTCATTTGTA
>DATEOV010000594.1:0-9039 GCA_035273645.1 Flavobacterium sp.
GAAAGAAGGAATCTCATTCGAAACCGTAAAACTGGGCGCACTTGCAGAATACAAATTCAAAGGAAGAACCTTTCTGCTTCTAAAACCCAATACCTATATGAATTTGAGCGGTAAAGCCGTAAAATATTGGATGGACAAAGAAAATATTCCGCTAGAAAACATCTTTGTCATTACCGATGATTTAAACCTTTCGTTTGGAACCATCCGCATCCGCAAAAAAGGTAGCGATGGAGGCCACAACGGACTCAAAAACATCAATCTCGTTCTGAACACACAAGAATACACCCGCTTTAGATTTGGCATCAGCGATGAATTCAAAAAAGGGCAACAGGTCGATTATGTATTAGGAGATTGGGATGACAACGAAAAAGCCAAACTAACCGAAAGACTAGAAGTTGCTTCAGAAATCATTAAATCTTTTGGAACAGCAGGACTGGAAAACACCATGACCACCTTTAACGGAAAATAAAAAAGAAAAAAAAGGGAGACATTCAAAAATGTCTCCCTTTTTTATAAGTTCAAAAAATCTATTCTACTATAATCTTAGAAATACCTTTTCTATCCCCATCTACAACAGTAATGATATAAGTCCCAGCTGCTGCATTCTTCAATTGAATATTTTGATTAAAATCCCCTATGTTTTCAAACGCTTTCTGATATATTTTTCGCCCTAACATATCGGTTACAGAAACCTGAATATCTGTTGTATTGGAACTTGAAAAACGAATATTAAAATCTCCTTTATTCGGATTCGGGTACAACACAAAGTCATTGATTTCAAAACTTGACGTCGCCAGAGTAGTATAAGTGTTTGAACAAATCTGTATAGATGCCGAATTAATTATCCCTATATCACCTTCTCCTACATCAATAAATCTTAATTTCCATGTTCCTCCCGGGTTTTCACCATTAAAAGCAGATAAAATTCCCGCTGGGGCAACCGTTTGACTGATTGTTGCGCCACAATTCAAAACACCACCCAAATCATCATAAGTCAAAATCAAACTATTATCGCTCGCACCACAAGATCTATCGAACAACTTCACAGTAGTTCCTTTTGGACTTATCACTTCAATCTGAACATCAGATAAATAAGCATGTGTAAAACCGATATTAAAATTCACGTCCGCTATTTCGGAAGTGCTTGAAGGCACAACAATTGTTTTCTCAGTATAAGCATTTGGAGCATCAGGTATTGGATAAGGGGCCGCAAAAGCATAAGAACTACAAGAAGTTGTAATACTATAACCTAAAGCAAAAGGTTTGCTATTTACTGCATAAAAAATATTTCCTGTAGGTTCTATTAAAATTCTACAATTCTTGGCCGCTGTTGAGGGAGCAGTAATCACTTGAGAACCATCGTTTGGAGTATTAGTCGCCAAAAACGTTGGAAAAGTCAAGCCTCCATCCGTAGATAACTTAATATTCACATTCGCCGCTCCTGATAATAAGTTAGAACTATTTACACTCCAAGTTATTGTTTGTGATGAACCCAAAACCCAACTGGAGTTTGAACTGTTCTGTGAAGTAACTGCAAATGGCCCTTTATTTTCGTCAATAGTAAGTACCATTGCATCCGAATTGGTTTGTCCCAAACCCAAAGCAGCATTGTCTCTAACGGTAAATACAAAATTTAAAGTTCTAGCCACAGACGAGACGGACTCCCAGGTGGTCGTCAGTTGTCCTGACAGCACTCTACTCAATTCCGGAAAATAGCGATTGGTCACACTCTTTGGCAAAAAAGATCTAAAATTAGGACCATTGGGTTTAGTTGCATAAGCAATGCTATTTGCATCACTTTGGTTAGTAGCTGAGTCATTTTGCTCCCAACAATACGTCATTGTATTACCGTTAGGATCTGAAGCAGAACCATTCAAAACAAAAGGAGTGCTTTTGGGAATGGTATAATTCGCTCCAGCATTGGCAGTTGGTGTTTGATTACTTAATGTCGTATCAAAGGGACATGATTTGGATGCCAAATTACTTTGAATTTGAGAAATACTGGCATAAGCAAAATAATCATCCGATTGATTTTGAACGTCATAATCGGTTATCCCGGCATATCCCATAATAGTCGAACCACTCCCAGGCTCTACGCTAGTTTCTGTTCCTTCAATGTCATAAGAAAAAGTGTGGGTTGCCCCTAATTGATGCCCCATTTCATGCGCCACATAGTCAATATCAAAAGCATCACCTTCTGGTTTTCCATTTGCTGGTGAAGTATAAGCACTCCCTTTCCCATAAAGATCAGAAGCTGTAGGATTAACGCATACACACCCAATACAACCGGCATCTCCCCCTCCTCCAGAATTAGCAAACAGATGTCCTATGTCATAGTTTAGATTACCAACTTGTGATGTTAAAGTGGATTGCAATTCAAGATTCCAAGCACCTTCGGATCCATCTGTTATTGTATTATTGGGATCTTCAATTGTGTAATCAGAATAAGGATCACTAGTAGCGTCAGTATAAATTAAATTCTCATTATCAATCATGACTAATTGCACAGCTAAGTCTCTATTAAAAACGCCATTTACACGTGTCATCGTAGCATTCATTGCAGCCAAGGCTTTGTTTTGAGTTCCACCAAAATATTCGGTATATTCCCCAGTACATGATAACGCCAGTCTCATGGTTTTAAAAACACCATTACTTGACTTTACTTGAATTGTTTTTTTTGCCAAATCCCTATTCAATGCAACATCCACCGTTTTACAAGTTAAAGGCAAATCTCCCTTATTTCTTTTCTTTGAACTCGAAACCACATATATTGATTTATTCTTTTCGAGTGGCTCAATAAATTCAGAACCGCTATCACCTCTTAAAACCATAGTTTGAATACCGCTTGGAGAAACGCTAAAACTGATAAATGCTTTTGGATCAGTAATTCCTGTTCCTGAATAGGCCCGAATTTCAGGATATTTTGCTTGCAATTCAGGGGCAAAATTGGAAGATTCCACAACATTAAATTGCTCCATCTTACCAACTTTATTTGGAATTACCACAGCTATACTTTTGGTCGACGAAGGATCAGAATGAAGAGTTTCCAACGATTGTTTGAATTCAACTTCGTTTAAAGTGTACGAAAGTCGATGCTCCAATCCCAAATCCCCCTCCTGTTTTTGAGAAATCCCTCTTTGGGAAGAGCTCACTAGCGACCAAGACGATTTAGCTTGAGAAAATCCAGCAAAACTTACGGCTAACAATCCTAAACAAAATAAAAATCTATTCATATGTTGATAGTGTATTTTTTGAAATATCAAATTTCATTTATATTTATTTCATCTGCCTCAATTTTGTTTTGGCATTCGATAACTCGGAACAATTAGGTAAATAAAAAAATCAATTGAGGTCAATTCTCTATTGTACAATTCCAAAATTGATATACAAAATTAATTCATTTACAATGGAATATACAACGATTTAGAAAACGATTTGGAAAACATAACAATTACAGTAGGTTACAATGCTCAATTTGAAGATTTATTAACATAACGAACATTACAATTGATAAAAATAGAAACTTCTTATTCTTCTTTTTAAAATAGATAGTATAAATTTGCAAAATATTTTAAAATAGGTACTTTGAAAATTTTTCATTCTATAAACGATTTCCAAATTGCATCTGGGGAAAATGCAAAAAAAACGATTCTTACTTTAGGAACCTTTGATGGTGTTCATTTTGGACATAAAAAAATACTGGAAAAAGTTACCCAAAATACTGAAAACGAAAAATACGAAAGTCTGGTACTTACTTTTTTTCCTCATCCTCGTATGGTCTTACAAGAGGATTCAGATATAAAACTACTCAATACTATAGATGAGAAAATAGAGTTATTGGATAGAATCGGGATTCAAAATTTAGTTATCCATCCCTTTGACGAAAGTTTTTCTAGATTGGCTGCGGAAGAATTTGTAAAAAACATCCTTGTAGACCAATTTCATATCCATAAAATAATAATTGGCCATGACCATCGATTTGGACGCAATAGAACTGCCAATATTGATGATTTAAAAGCTTTTGGAGAACAATACGGTTTTGAAGTCGAAGAAATTACGGCTCAAGAAATCAAAGAAGTATCTGTAAGTTCCACAAAAATAAGACAGGCTTTAATTGAGGGCAATGTGGCTTTGGCCAATGAATACTTGGGTTACGATTATTCTTTAACCGGAATTATAACCAAAGGCAAACAACTTGGAAGAACAATTGGATTTCCAACTGCCAATTTAAAACTAGAAGAAAGCTTCAAACTTATTCCCAAAAACGGAGTTTACATTGTCAAAAGCATTATTAACTCAAAAACTGTTTTGGGCATGATGAACATCGGCTTCAACCCCACTGTTGAAGGCAAAAGTCAAACTATCGAAATCAATTATTTTGATTTTAATGAAGATTTATACGACCAAAAAATCACTGTTTCTATATTGGAAAGAATTCGTTCCGAAGAAAAATTTGATTCGGTTGCACTTTTAAAGGAACAATTGGAAAAAGACAGAAATACAGCTTTGGCTTATTTTAAGAATCTTTAGAATCTTCTCATAATATTATCATTTTCGACAAAACCTTCTTCGGCTTTGTGGTGAGTTATTGAGATAGATATCCGGAAAATAGGCTGATCTGAAACATCTTGATATCGAGTGAGGGATAGAAGCAAGCTACCGAAGTAGCGCAGATAGCCCGACAGCATAAAGGAAAGGGACCGAATCACCACAGCGATGATTTGGTCCCTTTCCTTTATGGTGGCACTCCCAAATGAACTTTAATATACTGATCAAGTAAATAATTTCTTCAGTAATAGATTTCATATCAATTTTTCAATAATATGAAAGAAAAACTCTTCTGTCATTTAGTTGTATTTGTGTTGATTATTTTCGTAAATTTATGTCAATATACCTGAGTACCAAACACATATTACATTCTTAATTTTTAAAAAGCCAACGCCATGAAAGTAAAAAGAGAAATTAAAAATGGGTTCTTCATTTTTATATCAATAGGAACTTATTTTCTTTTGATGGAATTTTTGGGCTTGTCCGATCTTTTCTACTTGCGCTTATTTAATGTATTCTTTGTCATTTATGCCGTAAATGATACATTAAAATCGAGGGTTTCCCACGGTAGTACAAAATTTTTACCCAATGCTTTGGCCGCCTTAGTCACTTCGCTGGTAGGGGTCTCTTTATCTATTGCTGGACTATTGGTTTATAGTTACATGAGGGGTGGTGATGCTTATCTCAATAATTTATCCGAGAGTTTTTTATTCGGTGGCCATCCTTCCATCAATATGTATTGCTTTTCATTGTTTTTTGAGGGAATTGCATCTTCTGTGATCGTTACCTTACTGCTGATGTTATACTATAATGACAAATTTGTAGCTGATTAGTCCCATTTTTAAACTATTCACGACAAGTCATTTTAAGGCGAGTACGTTGCTATTTTAGAACAATTTGATTACTTTTGGGGCATCAAAATAAAGGATCAATGAGTATCACGAAACACAACTGGACGAAAGAAGAAATTATTGCAATTTATAATAAACCCATGATGGATTTGCTTTTTGAAGCAGCAACTATTCATCGAGAGCATCATGACCCAAACGTGGTTCAGGTTTCTACTTTGGTTTCCATTAAAACTGGTGGATGTTCTGAAGATTGTGGCTATTGCCCACAAGCAGCGAGATATAACACTGGCGTTGAAGGAAATAATCTAATGTCAGTAAATCAAGTAAAAGCACAAGCACTTCAAGCCAAATCAGGAGGTTCTTCCCGTGTATGTATGGGAGCTGCCTGGAGAAACGTAAAGGATGGCCCTGAGTTTGATCAAGTTTTGGAAATGGTACGCACCATTAACAAAATGGATATGGAAGTATGCTGTACCTTGGGTATGATTACCGAAAACCAAGCACAACGATTGGCAGAGGCTGGTCTTTACGCTTACAACCACAACTTAGACACTTCAGAAGATTATTATAAAGAAGTTATCTCCACTCGTGGATTTGAAGATCGTTTGCAAACTATAGAAAACGTTCGTAAAACCAGTGTTACGGTTTGTAGCGGTGGAATTATCGGAATGGGGGAAAGTATAGAAGACAGAGCAGGAATGCTTGTTGCACTTTCAACATTAAATCCTCAGCCAGAATCGGTGCCGATCAATGCTTTGGTTCCCGTAGAAGGAACTCCAATGGAGAATGAAAAACCAGTTGAGATTTGGGAAATGATTCGAATGGTTGCCACCACTAGAATTATAATGCCAAACACGCAAGTTCGTTTATCTGCCGGAAGAATGAATATGAGCCGTGAAGGGCAAGCCATGTGTTTCTTTGCTGGAGCCAATTCAATTTTTGCTGGAGACAAATTACTTACAACACCAAATCCTGATGTTAATGAAGACATGAAAATGTTTGATTTATTGGGTTTAAAACCTCAAAAACCATTTAAAAAAGCAGCACAGCGACCAACTGTTGAAGCAGTAGATTCACAATTTGAGTCACTTGGTGAAAAACCAAAATGGACTAGACCGGGTCATACAATTGAGAAAAACCTAGAGGCATCAATAAAAGGAAAATAAATCTTTTAAAATATAGTAAACCCCATTTTCATTATGAAAATGGGGTTTTTTAGTTATTAGACATAAATTAAAAAATTACCTTATCAGTTCGACTTGCTGTATCACTAAAAAACGTTTGTACAATTAAAATTTGGTGTTTAGCGACTATATCAGAGATTACAAACTGTTCCTTATCGATATGCTCTTTTTGATAGAGCACATTCCCTTTTAAATCATAAATAATGACAGTTGATATATTTCCAACTCTAGACTTTAAACTCAATTGATTCTCTTGTGTATAGATTTCAAGCTGATGCTTATTATTTTCAACAAGATCTTGCTTCGAAATTGATTTTAAACTAGGCAAATATCTCAACACAAAACGCTCGTTGTATTCCCCTTTTAGCGTCGAAAATGAATAAGAGCTTTTTTTTAAATCATGAAGTATTCCTGTATCTGTGTCTTCTAAATAAATATTGCACTTGGCCAACAATCCATCCGCATGGTCAATTTTAATTTCGAAAACACCTTCGATAGTAGTTTTATATCCTAATGGCACTTTATCCGTTTTGTCAAAAGGAACGGCACGTCCTTGAATACCAAGATTCTTCCCATTATTAACGCTATAAAAATCAATGTAATTATTACTATTAAAAGCAATTCCATCATACAACTTATCAAAATCATTTGATGCACCTTCTATATAACCAACCAACAATTGCTTGAAAACTTCTCCAGAATTGGTTAAATTCAACCAAACCCTATTCTTCTCAATACCTGCCGTTTTCTTGGTCTTCGATTGTCTAAAAAATTGACTGTTGTCTGATGGTTCCGAAATACGCATCGAATTATTAAACTCAAAAAATCCTGGATTAGTACTCCTTACAAAAAAGGCAACACCTGAAGCTATTTTACCGTTTGGCTCCGGCCCACCTGTTTGGGCGGCTACTCCTGTTCCTCCTGTCAAATTATAAACAGCATAATCATTCGAAGTATAAGCATTATTCGTAATGGCCGTATTGTGAGTCCAAAAATACAAAGCTCCACCAACCATACCTAGATTGCCATTTATAAACGAATCTGCATCTATAGCTGATGGATATGGATTACCTATCAAATTATATTTAGATACTCCTTGAGTAACTATTTTTTTTACTCCATTGTTTGGCTCTCCTTCAAACGCAACCTTTTGTATATAGGTTGATCCTGTCCAATATTCAGTATTTGAATAATGAATGTTAGACTTAGGAACACGAATAATGAAACCTTTTCCTGCCGGACTCATTGGTTCTGTACCTGCTACAGCAACCCATTTACTATTAGCATAATAAAAGTACTTATCCGATTGAGTATTTGGCGACAACACATTCAATATTTGGTCTTTTACTGGTGAAGTCCAATGTGTATAATCAAAATTCTTCATTGGATTCGTATCACGCTTATAAATTATCTTTGCACTATTCACAGCATCATCGTTAACCTGAATCAAACTCGCGTTGTTTTCGAAAGTTAAAGTACTTGAATCACCAACATACAATCCATTTTGAAGCTTTAAAACACCTCCAGAATCGACATGAACAGATGCACCATCTTCAATTTGACAAGAACAAGCTTCAAAAGATCCATTTACATTAAAATCATCCAAAAACCGCACATTTTTATCCAAATCAGGAAAACCATTAGACCATGTTCCATCATAAATAGTTTCTGGAGCAGCTACTTTTATAGTATTAGAATAACCACTAGTGACACAATCATTAGTAGAATGCAATCGAACATAATAAGTTTCTCCTGCTATCAAATCTGTAACAGTTTCAGATAAAGTATTTCCTAATGCTTTATTTTGGTAACTAGCCAGATTATTGACAAAACCAGAATCAGTAGCTATATCTATAAAATAATTTGAAGCATGTAAAGAAGCTGGCCAATTCAATACAAAAGAAGTGGCTGAACAGCTAAGACTAATTTCTGGTAATATGGGTATTTGCGGAGCTGCACAGGAAACTATACCATTAAATTTAAAATCATTAATACTAAAAGTTCCCGTTCCAGTAGTAGCCGCCCAACCATATAATCTAAAGGTAATGGGAGATGCAACATTTTGAAATGAATTAGCTGACAAGGAAATTGTCGAACCCGTTGCAGAGGCAATACCAATATCTGAAGCATAATCATCAATACTGGAACGAAACGCAAAAAGAGTGGGTCCATTAATCGATATTTGGCCTGTATACACAAAACTAACAAAATCAAGTTTTTTATCAGTATTGGGAATTATAGTAAATTCAAAATAAGCATTAGGATCTAATACATCTGACTTCCAACTTCTGGCATCGTATCTATTATTAGAATTAATTCCAAATATTCCGCTCCCTCTACCAATACCAGTGACTGTAATATTTGAATCCACTAATTGTCCAATCGTACAGGGATTTGATTCATTGAGATTAACTCCCACGATAGGGTTCTCAAATATAGTTTGTCCACAAAGTAAA
>DATEOV010000595.1:0-2217 GCA_035273645.1 Flavobacterium sp.
CAAGACTCCAAACTGTTCGGGATATCTTCGTCTTCCAGTGCTATACCGGTCTGGCATATATTGACGCTTACCAACTTCGGAAAACGGACATAAAAACTGGTATAGATGGAGCGCAATGGATAATGTCGGAAAGACAAAAGACCGGTTCTGTGACCAATGTTCCATTACTTCCCAAAGCCCTCGAAATAATCGAGAAGTACAAAGAACATCCACTCTGCCTTTCAAGAAATGCTGTCCTGCCCGTCGCATCTAATCAAAAAATGAATGCATATCTCAAAGAAATAGCCGATCTATGTGGGTTTACCTCCGAATTGAACACTCATAAAGCCAGACGTACTTTTGGCAGCACAGTTACTCTTAATAATGATGTGCCTATTTCAGTAGTAAAAGAGATGCTGGGACACCAATCAATCCGCCAGACTGAGTCGTATGCAATTACTACAGAGCAAACAATTGGAAGGGAGATGAACAACTTGAGCAGCAAGTTGAGTAAAGTCAATCCTACTATTTCTGATGAAGCAATGTCTATGATATCGAAACTGGAACAAGAATTACAAAAACTAAAAGAACAATTTGGGATTAAATAAACTAAAAACCAACCTTAGCAATTCGGTTGGTTTTTTATTACTTCGATAGCATTCGATCCTGTCGCATCTGCTAGGTAGAAGTAAATTTAAGCTGTCAAATTTAAGTTTATGCTGTCAAATTTATACATAGTAGTAGCTGGATTATTTAACTATTCCTTAATTCGTTGGTTTTGTGCTTATTACCAAGATGTATTAGTTTTGACGTTTTTTAATAGCTTGAAATAGCGAGTTAATATATTTATTTTTAACCAGTTGAATTTATACAGATTTTACCTCGGGGTTATAGAGGAAAGTTTGAAAACCATTGGTTTTCATAAAACAAAAAAATTTCTTTCTTTCTATAGGTATCTCGATGGCTCTGCCTCGGGGCAATACATTACGGACTGATAGCTGAAGGAAAAATTAATGATGCCATATTCCCAAAATATTATACTGAAAGATACAGTGTCAAATGCCAGATTGTTATTGTTGAGCATTAATTATCGCAAAATTTTCACGTCTTCTGGCAACATCGTAATCAACTGTAGATGGTATTGTTTTAAGCCAATCAATGTATTCCTGCGGAAACTGTGCCTGAATAGCTCCTGACAATATAAATTCTCTGTACCAATCATAGGGCCATAATTCATTATTTAGATATTTAGCTTCGTATGCTATATAAACCTTTGCGTTATGCGAATTACCAACAGCATCTACAAATGTAAGTGTTCGTTCTTCATAACCGTACCCAAGACCTTCAAGCCTGTCTAAGGCAGGTTTTTCGTTATTGTTTATTACAAATAATACGCCCCACACAATGTTAACATCATTTCCTGTTTGCACAATATTTGCTTTTGCAGAACCATCCTTTCTACTTATCTTGTTGCATTCCAACCGATAGCCAGTTATATATGCATTTGCAAATTTGGTAGCTGAGGGAACCCTTTCACGTAATCTATTAATATTCATATTTGAACCATATGCGAATATCATCATTGTATATAAATTAAAATTATTGAATTGTAGCTATGTCAGCAAATAGTTCAATCCCATAAATAAAAGCATCGGGATGGATTGAGAATTTGGTTGTATGAACATCCGCTACGCCAAAATCGTCTTTTGTTATACCCCAACCAAAATATAAGCAGGGTATTTTTTCCGTGTAATATGAAAAGTCCTCTGAAAACATATATCTTTCTGAAGGAACAATTTTGCCAGAATATATTTTTGTCAGTTTTGTGATTATTGTATAGTATAAGGTTTCATCATTGATGGTCGCTGGTGCGCCTTTTGAAAATATTTTATCAGAGTTATTTACTTCGCTAAAAACGGCGCTGATTTCAGTTTTTATCAGTTCTTCTATAGATGGCTGATTATCAAAGCGTTTTTTTATATCTTCATATGACCTTATTGTTCCTTTTATAACCGCCCTGCCAGGGATGGTATTAAGATTTTTTACTAATGTATCTCCCATGCCAATATACGTAACACTTATTACACATGGTCTAGAGGTAGTACTCATTTTAGTTGCAGGAATTGCTGTAATATTCGGGATTAATTGACTCAATTTGATTGGCATATTGTCACCCCTGAAAGGCTCCGCCGCATGTGATTCCTTAGCTTCTACGACAATAGAAAAATAATTACTTCC
>DATEOV010000596.1:0-4875 GCA_035273645.1 Flavobacterium sp.
CTCTATTTTTATTTTTACTTATTTCCTGTAAAAATAAAACAGAGGACACAACCACTATTGGTACTTCAAATCCAATAGAAACAATTGCAACCAGTAGTGATCCGCTACCAAGCTGGAATGATGGCACACTTAAAAGTGATATTATTGCTTATGTCGAAAAAGTAACCAAAGAAGAAACTCCTGATTTTATTCCTGTCGAAGATAGAATAGCCACTTTCGACAACGACGGAACACTTTGGGCTGAAAAGCCTTATGTTCAGGAATTATTTGCTTTTTATCGCGTAAAAAAAATGGTGGAAGCCAATCCTGCTTTGGCACAAAAACAGCCATTCAAAGCAGTAGTCGAAAAAGACAAAACGTTCTTCGAAAAAGGCGGAGACAAAGCACTTATCGAATTGGTCGCCATAACCCACACCGGCATGACCGAAGACGAGTTCGAAAAAGAAGCAAATGAATTTTTCGCGAAAGCAATATTTCCGGGCAAAAATGTTCCGCTAAAGCAAATACGCTACCAGCCACAATTGGAATTATTGAATTATTTGCGGGCAAATGGTTTCAAAACTTTTATTGTAACTGGCGGTACTGTAGAATTAGTGCGTGCCATATCAGCTGATTTTTATGGTATTCCAAAATATCAAGTTGTGGGAACTTCTTTTAAATACACTTTTGATGATGCAACTAATAGCATACAAAGAGAACCTGCTTTGGACCATTTTAACGACAAAGAAGGGAAACCTGTTGGCATACAATTGCATATTGGAAAACGTCCTGTTTTTGCCTGCGGTAACGAAGGCGGAGCTGGAGATCTTGCTATGTTAAGATATTCTTCAGGAAGCAAATATCCTTCTTTTCAAATGCTGGTAAATCATAACGATTCAATCAGAGAATACAATTATCAGGAAAAAGATAATTTATCATTGAATACAGCTGCTAAATACAAATACCATGTAATCAGCATCAAAGACGATTGGAAAAAAGTATTTCCAGATAAATAACTTGGATTACAGTTAGAATTTAAAATGAAACAACTTTTACAAATTGAAAGTTGTTCTATTTTGACTTTAAAAATCTTTAAAAGAAAATAATTATGAAACCTCTTCATTCTCCTATTTCAATTAAATCTCTATTTGCTGTTTTCTGTTTTCTTTTAAGTTTTAGCACTTTTGCGCAAGAAGAAACTCCAAGACCAGGAGCGAGTGCTCAGGAATTGGCTGATAAATTGGCTAATCCTGTTGCTAGTTTAATTAGTGTGCCTTTGCAAAATAATCTTAATTATGGTATTGGTCCCTTTAATGGTTCGAAATACACTATTAATATACAACCGGTAATTCCTTTTAAATTAAGCGAAAATCTAAATTTAATTACCCGTTATATTCTTCCAGTTGTGGACCAAAGAGATATTACAGGCGAAAACACCCATCAGTTTGGTTTGAGTGACGCAACGGTTACCGCTTTTTTTGCACCCAAAACAAAAGGAATTATTTTGGGAGTTGGTCCCGCTTTTTTAGTGCCAACAGCTACAGAAAAAGTGTTGGGAACAGAGAAATTCGGAATTGGACCAAGTGTATTAGTGATGCATCAAGGAAAAGGACTTTCAGTAGGTTTCCTTGCCAATCAAATATGGTCCGTCGCAGGAAGCGAAGACCGAGCCGATTTCAATCAGTTTTACACCCAAATATTTCTTTCGCACAGTTACAAAAGCGGAGCGAGTTTGGGCATCACTTCAGAAATAACTCAAAACTGGGAAGGAAAAACTACTATGATCACTCTTAGTCCTAACATAGGAGCAGTTACAAAGTTAGGAAGTCAGGCAGTTCAATTTGCCATTATGCCTTTGATTCCAATAACTGGTCCATCAGAATCTAAGCCAGATTGGGGATTAAGAGCTGTTTTATCTTTTATATTCCCAGATTAAAAATGAAACTCTATAAATCTCTTTAAAATTCAAAATAAAAATGATTATGAAAAATAAATGGCTCTTAATTCTAGTTTGCACCCCTCTGATTTTCAACATCGGATGTAAAAAATCAGAAACTGAAAACGTTGTATCAACAACAGTTGCACCATCGGGAACAGCAATAAAAATGGACGGCGAATTGCCTTCAAAAGAATCGATTCCGGCTTTGTTTGACGAAATGGATTTCCAGCAGGCAACGCAATGTTATTTATGGGGATTGCCTATTGTGGCTTTCGCCGAATGGCAGCAGATTCATTATAAAACATTCAATGCAACAAGTAATGATCTTGTTTTTTATAATTCTTATAATGATCGTTTAGGTATCCTTACCGGTAATGCAACAACACCTTATATTATGTCATTTATAGACCTTGCAAATAACGGACCAACTGTTATCGAAATGCCGGCAGGACACACTGCTGGAGGTTTGGGAGATTTTTGGCAGCGCGAACAGGCGGTTATCGGAGAAATGGGACCTGATAAAGGAAAAGGAGGAAAATATTTATTAGTTCCGCCTACAATGAAAGATTTTAAACCAGCCGGTTATTTTATAGTTCCGTGTACAACCGTAAATATGTTTTTTGGCTTCAGAGCTTTAGACCCTGACCCTAAAGCTACAGAAACATTGGTAAAACAAGTGAAAATTTATCCATATGCACAAAGAGCCAATCCAATGGCTACAAAAATAGTCAGCCCTCCAGCCGATAAAAAATGGTATGGTATTCAGCCAGCCGGAATTGCCTATTGGGAACGCCTTCATGCCATTTTGCAAGAAGAGCCAGTAGAAGATCGTGATCTTTTTTTTATGGCTTGGCTTAAAAATCTGGGTATAGAAAAAGGAAAAACTTTCAATCCTGATGAACGTCAGAAGAAAATTCTAATTGCAGCTGCCGAAAAAGGACAACAAATGGCAATGGCAAATTCTTTTAGCAAACGTTTTGCAGCTGTAAAACACTGGCCCGATAAAAAATGGGATTATGTTATGATTATCAAAGATCCCTCCCAACACGCAGATAATTATGATGAATTTTTTGAACGTACTTCTTATTTTTATGAAGCTGTTACCTATTCCAAAGCAATGATTTCTAAAACACCAAATGTTGGCCAGGCCTATTTGGGTTCTTATTTTGATAATACAGGAAACTGGCTGGACGGAGGTAAAAATTATACGTTGAATGTTCCAGCAAATCCGCCTGCTATTAATTTCTGGTCTATTACGATTTACGATGCGGCAACACGTTGTCTTATAGATAATCCTCAAAAAAATGCAGATTTATCATCTCGTAAAGATTTAATAAAAAATGCAGATGGATCAGTCGATTTATACTTTGGGCCAAAAGCACCACAAGGAAAAGAAAAAAATTGGGTACAAACTTTACCTGGAAAACATTGGTTTACCTATATGCGTTTCTACGGACCAACAGCTGCTTATTTCAACAAAAGCTGGAAAATGGATGATATAAAAGAAGTAAAATAACCTAACACATACAAAATGAAAAAAACAATATTATTTGCATTAGTTTCAGTTTCGTTTTTCGCTTGTCAGAAAAAAGAAAATAATAGTATTACTGAACAAAATTCAACAGCAATCTCAGCTGATTCAGCAAGAGCAATTGCCAAAGATGCCTGGATTTATGGATATCCAATATTTTACAATTACAAAACGGTTCATGCATATGCTTTAGACAAAAATAATCCTGATGGCGCAAAGGATTTTAACACCTTTAAACATTACTCCAAAAGCTTTACATCTGCTGACACAACCATTGTAACACCAAACAATGACACTCCATATTCTTGGGCAATCCTTAATCTTTCGGATGAACCTATCGTTATTGACGTTCCTGAAATTAAGGACAAACGTTATTATGTAATGCAGCTTATAGATGCCTACACCTATAACTTTGCTTACATAGGTTCGAGAGCTACAGGGAATAAAGCGGGCAGATATCTTATTGCTGGCCCTAACTGGAAAGGCAAAACTCCTGCAGGTATCAATAAAGTTTTTACTTCTGAGACAAATTTAGTTACTATTTTGGGTCGTACCGAAATGGATAATCTAGGAGAAGAAAGCCTTATCAAAAAAATTCAAAGCGAATACCATTTAATTCCATTGCACGATTATACTAAAACAGCAGCTCCAATGGCAACACAATACAATATGCCATTACCTGCATGGAATGAAGCCGATTATAAATCACTGGAATTCATTAACGTTCTTAATTCTTTATTACAATATACAGTTCCTGATAAAAGTGAAAAAGAATTACTCGCCCGATTTGCTAAAATCGGAATTAATCCAGGTGTCCCTTTTGACAAATCAAAATTTTCTCCTGAAATCCTAAAAGCGATTGGCGAAGGTATTGCAGAAGGTGGACAAGCACTTAAAGAAAGCATTGGCAAAACCACAAATTCTCTTCATCTTTTTGGCTCCCGAGCTGATTTAAAAAATGATTATGTCATACGTGCCACTGCTGCTGCCATGGGAATATATGGAAACACCAAAGAAGAGGCTGTTTATATTGGCAGTATGAAAGACAGCGATGGAGTTCCTATGAATGCTGCAAACAAATATGTTATACATTTTTCTAAAAGAGAATTACCGCCAGTTGGATATTTCTGGAGTATTACTATGTATAATTTACCACAACGTAATTTAGTTAAAAATCCAATCAACCGATATTCTATAGGGGATCGAACAAAAGGGCTAAAATATGATGTTGATGGAGGTCTTACATTATACTTACAAACGGTTTCGCCTGGAAAAAACAAAGAAAGCAACTGGCTTCCGGCACCCGAAAAAGGAGGAATGACAGTTATTGTAAGGCTTTATGGTCCTGAAAAAATAGTTACTAGCGGAGAATGGAAAATGCCTTTCCCAAAAAAAGTAAATTAGATTATTAGAAATAGAAACGATA
>DATEOV010000597.1:0-2266 GCA_035273645.1 Flavobacterium sp.
AAAAATCAAAGTTTACCAATATTCTTTCTAAATATTACTTAATTTTTTTCAAAAAAAGTGTTACAAAACAATAACAAAACAGTCTTATTTGCAATCATCAATCAAAATCATCAATCAAAAATCAAATCATGAAAATCAAACTATTAGTATTATTCCTATTCAGTTTTATAGGAATTGCACAAGCTGAAAACCCCGGAATTATTTCGGGAAAAGTAACAAACAAAGCAACAAACCAACCTGTACAGTATGCTTCAATTGTCATTAAAGATGCTGGAAAAGTTATTACTGGAATTGTCGCTGACGAAAATGGCTCTTTTTCGATAAAAAACTTAGAACTGAAAAAGTTTACTTTAGAAGTAGAATTCATTGGATACAAAAAATACGCCACTTCTTTTGAATTGAGTTCTGCAAAAAAAAGTTCCAATATAGAAATCCTTTTGGAAGAAGAAGCTACAGAACTGCAATCGGTTGATATTATCAAAGAGCATTCCTTAATCGAACAAAAAACAGATCGAAAAATCATCAACGTCGGGAAAGATTTACTAAGTGCTGGAGCAACTGCTGCCGAAATCATGAATAATATTCCTTCTGTAAGTGTCGATCCACAAACCAACGCAGTAAGTCTTAGAGGAAATTCTAATGTTAGGGTATTTGTAGATGGTAAACCAACTACTGTTGACGCAGCTCAGTTATTACAACAAATCCCATCTACTTCAATCAAACAAATTGAGTTAATTACCAATCCATCGGCCAAATACAATCCCGAAGGAATGAGTGGAATTATCAATATTGTATTGAACAAAAATGCCCGAATAGGTTTCAATGGTAGTGCAAACACTGGTATAACCGTTGGCGAAACACCAAAATCGAATTCTTCTTTTGACATGAATTACCGTAACGGTAAAGTTAATATGTATGGCAATTATGGATTGACAAATGGTAAATATCATAATTATGGAAAAGTAGAAACCTTTGATCCGAATGAAGAAAACGTTCAGAATTTTGATTTTACAAACGAAAACACTTCACACCTAGTCAAAGTGGGACTTGATTTTTATTTGAATGACACTAATACAATTTCCGTTTATACCACTCAAAATAGTAATAAGGAAATTGGAAATTCGAATGTAATTGTCGATTTTACAGCTCCATCAGAACCTAATATTAATCAAATTTTTGACAGTAAAAACAAAAATTATACACAAACTTATAATTTTGATTACAAGAAAAAATTCAAAAAAGAAGGACATACTATTGAATTTGAAGGCAATTACAGCAACAACGATAATGAAGAAAACAGTAAGTTTAATACACCTGCAACGAATGACATAACCAATAAAGGTGAAAATGTTTTACTAAACTTGGATTATGTCAATCCTCTGACAGAAACCATTAAACTGGAAGCAGGATTGGAAACCAGAATCGAAAACACCAAAAACAACTTCCTGCTGAATGGCGCTTACAATTCAAATTTCAATTACGAAAGACGTATTTATTCTGCTTATACCACCATTGCAAAACAATGGAAAAAGTGGAATGCGCAAGTCGGAGCTCGTTTTGAAAAATACACCGCCGATGCATTATTCAAAAAAGTAAATGAAAATGATGGCACTTTTAATGATGATTTGTTCACGGTGTATCCGTCAGGTTTTTTAACCTATACGCCAAGTGAGAATGATTCATTCAATTTCAGCGTTTCAAAACGGGTGGACAGACCAAGTATCGATCAAGTAAACCCAATTCGCGAATGGAGTACGCCGTTGATAGATTCTGAAGGAAATCCAGAATTATATCCTCAATTTACAAACTCAGTAGAATTGAATTACACCCGAAAAACCAAAATCGGTTCGATAACATCAGGAGTGTTTTATCGTCAAATTAATGATGAAATTTCGAGAACTCTTACTGAAAATCCAAATGATTCAGAAAGGCTGATTTTATCGTACGCTAATTTGGGAGATAATAATGCTTTTGGAGTTGAACTTTCTGGAAATCTAGATTTCACAAAATGGTATACTGCCAATATTAGTTTTGATTTGTATAACAAAAAAACCAAAGGTTATGTAGAAACAGATTATGTGGAAGTGGATGTTACTACTTTTAACTCTCGTATAAGCAACACATTCAAAGCCAATAAAAATTTACGCTTTCAGTTGACAGGAATGTACCGTGGTGAAGATTTAGGATTGCAATTCCTAAGAAAACCAATGTGGAGAGTTGATTTAGGTTCAAGCCTTACCGTTCTTAAAGGCAACGGAACAGTAAC
>DATEOV010000598.1:0-2294 GCA_035273645.1 Flavobacterium sp.
AGAAAATGCCATCTCCAACTTAAAGAGTAATCTTTTAAAGCCAGAATCATCACAAACAAAATTAGGTTTGAGTTTTGAATCTATTTTTAGATCTATTTTTAAAATTTCCGATTTGAAAATTGGTTTCACCATATACAATGAGGAAGAAGAAAAATTCATGAACCCACCTCATGAGGAAAAAGAAATGAAAAGTTTCATCTTAAATGACCTAGAAGAAACTGATTGCAAAAATGCAATATACGGTTGTTCACTTGAAGCTATTTTAGAAGAAAAAAAATCAATTATAATCTCCGATATCAAGGAATTTTCTAAAATACCAGGAAATGAAAAACTCGGACAGTATTTATTCAATCAAAACATTCAGAGTTGCATTTTTGCACCTGTAATAAAAAATGATAACATCCTTGGAATTATAGAATTAGTTTCGGCAAAGCCAAAAGAACTCAACAGCATCAATGCAACAAATTTAGATTTGGTTATATCATATCTCGTCGATACATTGGAACGCTATAAAACCGATATGCAACACCAGATTGACGCAATTATTCAAAGAGAATATACCGCCATTCATTCAAGCGTCTACTGGAAATTTAGACGAGAAGCAATAAAATATTATCAGACAAACAATCCCAATAAAGACTATATCTTTAAAGAAATCATATTCAAGGAAGTTTATCCTCTATATGGGCAAATTGATATTAAAGGCTCATCAGAACATCGAAATGAAACGGTAAAAGAGGATCTAAAAAACCAATTAACCACACTTATTCAACTCCTTGAAAAGCAAAAATCAAATGAAAGCCTAGTTTTATTGGAACAACGAATATTTGAATTGCAATCTTTTTATAAAGAACTTGAATCGTCACTAAAAGCAGATACTGAGCAACAAATTCAAAATTATATCGAGACTGAAATTCATCCTATCCTGAAAAACACAAAAATGGATATTGATAGTGAAATAACTAGGGAAAACTATTTTCAAAGCTTGGACGAAAAAACAGGAATGTTTTATCAATCCAGAAAGAAATTTGATAATACAATGTCTATAATCAATAAAAAACTGGCTGCAGTCTTGGATAAAAAACAACTTGAAGCCCAACTAATCTATCCACATTATTACGAACGATTTAAAACCGATGGCGTAGAACACAATCTCTATATTGGTGCATCAATTGCTCCTACAAAACCATTTAACAGCCTTTATTTACAAAATTTAAGATTGTGGCAACTACAAACTTTATGCGAAATGGAAATAGAACACCATCAACTCAAGGCTACTTTACCGTATGAACTGGATGTTACTTCGTTGATTTTGGTTTTTAGCTCCCCTATTTCCATACGATTTAGAATGGATGAAAAAAGATTTGATGTAGATGGAACATACAACGCCCGCTATGAAGTGGTCAAAAAACGCATTGATAAAGCCAATATAAAAGGTACCAAAGAGCGAATCACCCAAAAAGAAAAAATTACAATTGTCTATTCTCACAATACAGAAGAAAATGAATATTTGAAATACATCAAATACCTGCAATTCAAAAAGTTATTAGAACCTAGCATTGAACAATTTGAAGTTGAAGAACTTCAAGGTGTATCAGGATTAAGAGCCTTTAGGGTAAAAGTAGTCAACAATAATCTGGAAAATTACGTTCAAAACAATACCTATCAAGATTTGTTAAACGAACAGAATTAGGCCCCAATTGTTTTAAAAGCGATTACAAAAGCGATTACGGACAGTACTATTCCTATCATAAAAAAATTATAGGCAATTCGCAATAATCTATATTTTTTTTCCAAAACGACTCCTAAATAATACAAATCTTTAATCATTGAATTGTATAAATATTCCCTGTCTTTCATCATCTCGTTCATAGCCCATTTATAATCCTCTAAAGGCATTTTGTAAAAATTACCAAAGAAAAGAAGATTCACTTTCTTGTCTTCAATATCCTTTTTTGTAAAAATTCCTTTGGTCACTTTAGGTCGTGTCGAAAGGATGGCAAAAATAATAGTTATTACACTAGACATCAGCATAATAAAAGTAGGAATAACCAAATGAACATTTCTTGGACTGTCTAATTTTGGAATCAATGTAGAAAGTGCTATCGAAATAATAATGGCATTCACAGAAAGTAAAATATTAGCCTTACTGTCGGCAATGCCGCTCAAACGGGTATGATTCCCTAAAGTAACCCTAAATAAAGTATCAATACCACGATCTGGCTTTTCTTCTTTCTCCTTTTTTTTATCTTCTTTGGGTAATTCTTCGTTCATTTTTTTTATTTTTTTTCGAA
>DATEOV010000599.1:0-5650 GCA_035273645.1 Flavobacterium sp.
CAATGGCAATGGCAAATGTCAATTGCAATTTGAATAGCAATGTCAATTTTAAATAATGTGTGTTAAGATAAAAAAGTTCTTAAAAAAAACTTGATGTACTAGCCCAGATGGACACGAGCGAAGCGAACTGACGAAGTAAACGGCATCCTTTCCTTGCCTCCTTTAGGCAAGGAAAGATATAGTGGACAGCTGGATTAGCTCCTAAAAATAATTAAATGAAAAAAATAATAGTTACAGCTTTTATAGCTTTTGGTTTTACGACAATAAACGCTCAAGAAGAATCAAAAAGTCCAATTACTTTTTCTGGTTATGTGGATGTGTATTACAGTTATGATTTTGGTAAACCGGATAATCATACCAAACCAGGATTTATTTACAGTTACAATCGATCCAATGAAGTGAATTTGAATTTAGGGATGGCAAAAGTGAATTATACAAAAGAAAATGTTCGCGGAAATTTGGCTCTTATGGCTGGAACGTATGCTCAGTACAATATGGCAGCAGAACAAGATTTGTTGAAAAACGTTTATGAAGCTAATGTGGGAGTTAAAATTTCAAAAGACAATAATCTTTGGATTGATGCAGGAGTTATGCCTTCGCACATTGGATCTGAAAGTGCAATTGGGAAAGATTGTATGACTTTGACCAGAAGCATTGGAGCCGAAAATTCTCCATATTATGAAACAGGGATTAAAGTTGGATATACTTCTAAGTCCGAAAAATGGTATTTGGCGGCAATGTTTTTAAACGGTTGGCAACGTATTCAGAAAGTTGAGGGTAATCATACACCGGCTTTCGGAACTCAGGTGACATTTAAGCCAACAGCAAAAGTGGCATTAAATTGGAGTACTTATGTTGGAAATGAACAACCTGATATTGATAAGAAATGGCGCTATTTTAACGATTTTTACGGAACATTTAAATTGACCGATAAAACAAGTATCATCGCGGGTTTTGATATTGGATCACAACAATCTGCTAAAGGAAGCAGTGATTACGATGTTTGGTATACTCCATCTGCAATCATTCAGTACAAGCCAACGAACAAAATTCAATTGGCTGCCAGAGGGGAATATTATCAAGATGAAAAAGGAGTAATTATCGCAACAGGAACTCCAAACGGTTTTAAAACCTATGGTTTCTCGGCAAATTTTGATTATTTGCCAGTAGAAAATGTAATATTTAGATTAGAAGCCCGAACTTTGAATAGTAAAGATGATATCTTTTTGGAGGATAATAATCCTACTGACAGTAATGTGTTTATAACGACATCTTTGGCTATATCTATTTAAAAAAAGAAAGAAATCTGTAGTGAAAAGTTAGAAGTGAAATGTTATTTATTGTAACATTTTACTTCTGACTTCTCACATTTTGCACAATTATAAAATGGACAACGAAAAAGAAAATAATGTCAAACACTTCCTTGATTTAATTCAAAAATCACGAAGGGGGAAGTTTAAAGTTTACATCGGTATGAGCGCCGGTGTGGGTAAAACTTTTCGTATGCTACAGGAAGCCCATACCCTATTACGGAATGGAATTGATGTGAAAATTGGTTACGTCGAGACACATAATCGGAAAGAAACACAGGATTTGATAGAAGGCTTACCAATTATTCCAAGAAGAACGCTTTTTTATAAGGGAAAACAGCTTGACGAAATGGATTTACAGGCCATCATTAATTTACGTCCCGAAGTGGTTATTGTTGACGAATTGGCCCATACCAATATCGAAGGAAGCAAAAACGAAAAACGCTGGCAAGATGTTATGGAGATTCTGGAGGCAGGAATCAATGTTATTTCTGCAGTAAACATTCAGCATATTGAGAGTTTAAATGAAAGTGTCAAGCAAATATCCAACGTTGATGTCAAAGAAAGAATTCCTGATAATGTATTGCGTTTGGCAGACGAAGTGGTCAATATAGATTTAACTGCAGATGAACTCATCACTCGATTAAAAGAAGGGAAGATTTACTCTGCCGATAAAATCCAGACCGCTTTGAGTAATTTTTTTAAGTCAGATCAAATTTTGCAATTGCGGGAATTGGCTTTACGGGAAGTGGCCAGCCAAGTTGTTCGAAAAGTGGAAAATGAAGTTCCAAGATATCATGCTCTGCGACATGAGAAGTTATTGGCCTGCATTAGTAGTAACGACAAAACAGCCAAAATCGTGATTCGGAAAACGGCTCGATTGGCCAGTTATTATAATAGCGACTGGTATGTGCTTTATGTAGAAACTCCTAAAGAAAGTCCCGATAAAATAGCTCTTGACAAACAGCGACATTTGATTAATAATTTTAAATTAGCTACACAATTGGGAGCCGAAGTCATTAAAATCGAAAGTAAAAACATTACTGAGGGCATACTTAAAATTGTGGAGCAAAAACAAATCACAACGGTTTGCATAGGGAAGCCACATTTTAATTTGTTGAAAGTAATTTTGTCCACCACTATATTCAATAGATTGTTGAAAAATCTATCGTTATCCAATATTGACCTTGTAATTCTATCATAAAATGAAGATTAAAACCAAATTAAACCTAGGTGTCGGATTGTTATTCTTACTGATAATTATTCTGACTTTAGTGAGTGCATTTTATATTTTTTCGATAAAAAAAGACACTGAAAACATATTGAAAGCCAATTACAATACATTGGAGTATTCACGAAATATGTTGCTTTCTTTGGACGAGATAAATAGAGACGCCGAGAATGCGATAATTACATTTGAAAACAATCTCAACAAGCAAAGCAAGAATGTTACCGAAGTTGGCGAACATGATGCAACCTTAAATTTGAAAAAAAGTTTTAATCTTCTGAAAGCAAACAGAACAGATCAAAAATTAAAAAACCAAATTCGACAGGACATTTTTGAGATTATGAAGTTGAATATGTTTGCCATTAAACAGAAAAGTGATGTTGCCAAGCAAACCGCCGAAACGGCCAATATGTGGATTGCCATAACGGGTACACTTTGTTTTCTGATAGCCTTTAATCTATTGGTGAACTTGCCCAATAATATTGCCGACCCAATTAAGGAGCTTACTGCAAGTATCAAGGAGATTGCTAACAAAAACTATTCGGAAAGGGTGCATTTTATGGATCATAATGAGTTTGGTGATTTGGCAAAATCATTTAATACGATGGCGAAAAAATTAGAGGAGTACAACAGTAGTAATCTATATAAATTGTTGTTTGAAAAGAAAAGGCTGGAAACTTTAATCAATAATATGAATGATCCTATTATTGGATTGGACAATCAAGGATTGATTTTATTTGTTAATGATGAAGCGTTGAAAATCATTGGTATGAAATCAGAGGATGTGCTTGGTAAAACTGCATCGACCTTGGCATTGACAAATGATCTAATGAAATCATTAATTGAAAAAAATAGTGTGAATGAAGCCAATACCCGAGGACAAAAAGTACTTCCGATGAAAATTTTTGCTGACGGAAAGGAGAGTTATTTCGAGAAAGAAAATATAAACATAACGATTCAGCCCACCGGTGAAGACCAGATGATTAACATTGGAGATGTTATTATTTTGAGAAATATTACCCCATTTAAAGAATTGGATTTTGCAAAAACTAATTTTATCGCGACTATTTCCCACGAATTAAAAACGCCTATATCTTCCATTAAATTCAGTTTGCAGTTATTGGAAAAAGAACAGACGGGAGCATTAAATGAAGAGCAAAAACATTTGGTTGAAAGCATCGAGGATGACAGTCAGCGCTTATTGAAAATTACGGGTGAACTATTGGAACTTTCACAAGTGGAAACTGGTAATATTCAGTTAAATATAGAAAAAAGTAATCCGTACGAAATTGTGCATTATGCCATTGAAGCAGTAAAAATGCAAGCTGAACAAAAACAAATTGAATTACATATTGAAGCTGATGAGAATCTTCCGGATATCAAGGCCGACGGTGAAAAAACGGCTTGGGTACTTATTAATTTCTTAACCAATGCAATTCGATATTCCTCAGAAAAAAGCAAAATAACTATGAGGTTGAAAAAGGATAATTCCCAAATTTCATTTGCTGTTATCGATACTGGAAAAGGGATTGATAATCGCTATAGAAGCAAAGTTTTTGACAAATATTTTCAGATTCCGGGAAGCCACAAGACAGGAACTGGATTGGGATTGGCCATATCCAAGGAGTTTATTGAAGCTCAAGGCGGAACAATTGGAGTTGAAAGTGAACTGGGTTTAGGAAGTACTTTTTATTTTAAACTTTTAACGATTTAATTTCAGGTTTTAGAAGATTGGATTTTTAGATTTCATATTAATAAATTATCTAATCTGAAATATGTTTCTAAAAATCCAACAATCCAATAATCTATTTAGCAATCCGCCATATTCACGGCAATTGCGAGTCCGCCTTCGGAGGTTTCTTTGTATTTTGAGTTCATGTCTTTGGCTGTTTGCCACATGGTGTCGATTACTTTGTCTAAGGAAACTTTGGCATTTTTGGCATCGGTTTCCAAGGCAAGTTCAGCAGCGTTAATTGCTTTTATGGCACCCATTGTATTTCTTTCGATACAAGGAATTTGCACCAAACCACCAATTGGATCACAAGTTAATCCCAAGTGATGCTCCATGGCAATTTCTGCGGCGACCAAAACTTGGTCTGGAGTTCCTCCCATCAATTCACATAAAGCACCTGCTGCCATAGCGCTCGATACACCAATCTCAGCTTGACATCCACCCATTGCGGCAGAAATTGTTGATCCTTTCTTGAAAATACTGCCTATTTCTCCAGCGACCATCAGAAATTGTTTGATTTCCTTTTCGCCTGCTTGATGGTTTTCAATAACCAAATAATACATTAAAACGGCAGGAATTACCCCGGCACTTCCATTGGTTGGGGCAGTTACAACTCGTCCTAGTGCTGCATTTACTTCGTTTACCGCCAATGCAAAACAGCTTACCCATTTAAGAATTTGACGAAATTTAACTTCGGTTTTTCTAATTTCTTCCAACCATTCTTGCGGATTGGAGTAATTGGATAAACCAATTAAATTCTGGTGCATGTCAAATGCGCGTCTTCGTACATGTAAGCCGCCGGGAAGTATACCTTCCGAATGGCAGCCAATATACATACATTCCAACATGGTATTCCAAATGCGCATTAATTCATGTTGAATCTCTGCCTCGGGACGCATGGATTTTTCGTTTTCGTAAACGATTTCCGAAATAGATTTGTTTTCTTTTGTACAATATGCCAAAAGCTCACTTGCTTTATCAATTGGAAAAGGAAAAGCACACTTAATTGCTTCCTTATTTTGGGCATTTTCTCGTTCTTCTTTAACTACAAATCCTCCACCTATAGAATAAAAGGTAGAACTGTATTCAGTCTCATCATTAAAATAGGCCGTAAAAGTCAATCCATTAGCATGGAAAGGAAGAAAGTTTTTATTAAAAACAATGTCTTGAAGAAAATAAAAAGGAATATGGATTTGGTTTCCCAAATTGATTTCGTTTTTGGCTTCAATCGATTTGATAATTCCGTCTATATTTTGAATAGGGATGTATTCTGGATCTTGACCGCTTAGTCCGAGCATAATTGCCAAATCGGTTGCATGTCCTTTTCCAGTTAATGAAAGAGAGCCGTATAAATCAACTTTTACTCTCGTTATAGCATTG
>DATEOV010000600.1:0-2137 GCA_035273645.1 Flavobacterium sp.
GCTCGGTTTTATGGCATTCCGCTAGATTTTATTGGAAACAAAAAAGAACGGTTTAAAGATTTTTTGAGCCATCGTTTTCGGTTTTCTATATTCAATTTATCTGATGAAGTTTTGGAAGATTTTTTAAAAGACTTTAAAACCAAGAAATTCGATTATATCAATGGCTACACCTCATCGATTGTTTTGTTTGCCAAATTTTTGCAGAAGAAAAACATTGTTTTAGCAGCAATCTGTCCAACATTAAAAGTATGTATGGTCACCTCCGAAATGCTTTTTGAAGAAGACAAAGTGCTGTTAGAAAATCAATTTGGCATTCCGATAGTCAATGAATATGGAGCTTCGGAATTGGATTTAATTGCTTTTCAAAATCCAGAGGGAGAATGGCAAGTCAACTCGGAAACCTTATTTGTAGAGATTTTAGACGATAATAATCAAGCAGTTCCAAACGGAACTTCAGGCCGAATTGCGGTTACTTCTCTTTTCAATAAAGCGCATCCTTTTATTCGATATGATATTGGTGACATTGGAATTTTAGACGAAAAAAGCACTTTAAAAAAACCGATTCTCAAAAAACTAATTGGAAGAACCAATGATGTGGCAATTCTACCAAGCGGAAAAAAATCTCCGGGATTGACCTTTTATTATGTGACCAAAAGCATTATCGAAGACGATGGAAACGTAAAAGAATTTATCATTAAACAAACCAAAATAGACCACTTTGAAGTAGAATATGTCAGCGAATCCGAATTGAATGAGGAACAAATAGAAAAAATAAATCAAGCAGTCGCTTTGTATTTAGAACCGAATTTACACTTTGCCTTTTACCGTAAAAAGACTTTGGAAAGAAGCAATCGAGGAAAATTGAAGCAGTTTACTTCTCTTTTGTAATATAAATAAAATCGTATATTAGTTTTTTAATTGAACAAATTATGAGCGACGAATCTTTACTTTCAGAAGAAACTATTTCTAATAAAATTTACTTTATCCGTAATCAAAAAGTGATGCTTGATCGTGATTTAGCTTTACTTTACGGAATTGAAACCAAAAGATTAAAAGAACAGGTTAAACGTAATATTTCTTGATTTCCCGAGGATTTTATGTTTGAACTTACTAAAGATGAATTTTCAAATTGGAGGTCGCAATTTGCGACCTCCAATTCAGACAAGATAAGTTTGCGTTATTTACCTATGGTATTTACCGAACATGGCATATTAATGTTGTCAAGCGTTCTCAATAGCGACAAAGCCATTCAAACGAATATCCAAATTATGCGTATTTTTACAAAAGTGAGACAAATGCTTTTGGACACTACAGAAATTAAAATCGGTATTCTTCAGATTCAAAAAAAATTGGAAAACCATGATAAGAACATCGAATTGGTTTTTTCTTATTTGGATGAATTAACGGAGAAAAAAGAGAGTGAAAAACCTAGAACAAAAATTGGTTACAAAAAATAATCCAAAACTAAATTTTCTTTATATAACGCGGTTTTATAAGCAATTGAGTAAATAAAAATCCAATCATAATAAACATGGAACTAACATAATTAAAACCATGAAACGTTCTGTAAACGGCAAAATTATGTTTCAATAAATCAAACTTGGAAGCCGATAATGAATTATCTCTAATACGATAAAAAGCCAAACTTTCGGGAACGGGTTTTGCTTTTCTGATTTTTTTTAAAATAGTAAGCCAAACCATCCAATCCTGTCGTTTTCTAGTAGATGAAATCGCTATTTTACCAAAATAGTCCACCTCGTAAATTCCAGTAAGATTTCCAACATAATTGCAAAAGAACAATTGAAGATAGGAAAGATTTCTTGGTGCTTCTACTCTTTTGTTTAATGAATTTCCAACCTCATCAATACAATCATAAAAAGAGAATGTGAAAGGTGCTTTATTGTCTTTTAAAAACTGAAGCTGTTTTTCGAGTTTTAATGGTTTCCAAAGATCATCTGCATCCAAAAAAGAAATAAAATCTCCCGTTGCTTTCGATAAAGCCAGTTCTCTAGCTATTCCTGCCCCTGAATTCTTTTCCAGTTGAAAAAATCGAATTCTGCTGTCATTTTTAACAAATTGTTCAATAATGGATACTGTTTTGTCTGTAGAACAATCATCAACAATAATCATTTCCCAA
>DATEOV010000601.1:0-2779 GCA_035273645.1 Flavobacterium sp.
GTTTGCTGCTTGGAGAAACTAGAGAAATTTTAAATACAACAAGAACAAGGCCGCCAGAAATAGATAATTTTAAATCAAAATTAAAAACGGATTGGGAAAGAGAATATAAAAATTTCTCTAACTATACATTAGGAGGTCAATATGATTTCAACGAAAAGAAAAATATCTCAGTTGAGTATAGTGGATATTCTAATAGTCTCGGAGGGACGACTAAAAGTGAAAATAGTATAACTTCTAATACTATGAACGGTTTTTTTAAAAGTAAAATTGATAATGACGTTATAACCAATAATAATTCAATTTCGGCAAATTACAACACAAAAATCGATAGCCTAGGCACTTCTTTATTTATAGGAACTCAATACTCTCTTTTTGATTCAGAAACAGATGATTATATTGATGAAAAAAATAGTGTGAACGGGGAAGAATCATTTAGGAATTTAAACAATAAAATAGATCATAAAATTAAAGTTTTTAGTTCGCAAATTGATTATGCAAAAGTCTTTAGTAATAAAGGCAAACTTGATTTTGGGGCAAAATATAGTAAGGTTAAAAATAACTCGAATTCTGATTTTTATATTGCTGAAAACGGAAATCCATTTGTTTTGGATGAGGAGTTATCCAATGATTTTGAATATCAAGAGATGATTTCGGCGGCTTATATGAATTATGCTGGAGAAATTAATGAAAAAACTAATTATGGTATCGGAATAAGAAGTGAGTTTACTAAATATGATTTGAATACCATTATTCAAAAAAAGGAAGATTATTTAGATTTTTTTCCGAGTGCCTATATCAATATGAAATTGTCTGAAAAAGCACAAATAAGAGCTTCATATTCATCAAGAATAACCAGGCCTAGATATCAAGCTTTGAATCCCACTATTATTTATCAAGATGCATTTACAACCATCGAAGGGAATCCTGAATTAAAGCCTGAAAGAACGCAATCATTTGAAATATCAACATCAATTAGTAAATATAATTTTAAAGTAGGGTATAATTATACCACAGACCCAATTTCTGGTGCAGCATTAGAAGGAGATAATGAAAATTCATATGTGTTAAAAACTATAAATCTGAGTACCCTGAAGTCCTATTTTGCATCGCTTTCCGTTCCCTACAGTAATGATTGGTGGACGTCTATGAATACCGTTAATGTGAGCTATGATGAATTTGTATCCAATGATATAATTTTTAGTATAAAAGAGAGTAAACCGCTTTATTATTTTTATTCCAGCAATCAATTCGATATTAAAAAAGTATTTAAAGTTCAGTTGTTAGGATGGTATTTGGGAGAGAAGTATGATGGCCTTTTTTATAGAAAAAGTCGTTCACTACTTACTTTAGGAGTCGAAAAGAATTTTTTCAATCAATCCTTAAAAGTTAAGATCATGGCAAACGATATCTTTCATAAGGATAAACCAGAGGGGAATTATGAAGTTGGTCAAACATTTGTTGAATATGGAAGAACACTCAACACAGACTATTATAGACTTATACTAACGTACAATTTCGGAAAATTGAAAAAAGTTAACTACGGAAACACTTCATCGGGTGAATCTGAGAGCGGAAGAGCTCATTAAGTAACGTGAACCAGATGTTCATGTAAAATGATGATGTTCTTTATAGTGGACCTAACAGGTTTTTAAAACTTGTTAGGTCAGCGTGAAAAAATTAGCACGTAGATTTTTTAGATTCAACAGATCAAAAAGAATAACAAAACAGTTGCGTTCCCTAAGAGAAAACCACCGTTTTGTTGTTATACACCATCGTTTTGCGCTCGGCATGCAAGGTAACGGCTCTGGCAAGCACCATACGCTCCAAATCGCGACCTTTCATAATAAAATCCTCAATCGAATGGCTGTGGGAAACTCTCGAAATATCCTGCTCAATAATTGGTCCTTCATCTAGTTCTTCAGTAACGTAATGACTTGTGGCACCAATAATTTTTACTCCACGTTTGAAAGCCGAGTGATATGGCTTGGCTCCCGGAAATGCAGGTAAAAAGGAATGATGAATATTGATTATTTTATTTTTGTAAAGCGCAATCAAATTCGGGGTGATAATTTGCATATAACGCGCCAAAACAATAAAATCAATATTAAACTTTTTCAATAATTCAATTTGTGCTTTTTCGCCTTCTTCCTTATTTTCTTTGGTAAACGGAACATGAAAAAATGGAATATTAAAACGCTCGGCAACCGGTTTCAAATCTTCGTGATTGCTAATAATTAATGGAATTTCCAATGGCAATTCACCGGCAGAAAAACGTCCCAAAATATCATACAAACAGTGATCGTATTTGGAAATAAATAACGCCATCTTTGGTTTTTCATCCTGTGTATACATCGCCCAAGTCATATTGAATGGCGTAGCAAGATTCGTTTGAAAATGGTTTTTGATCGCTTCAATATTCCAGGTTTCTTTACTGAATTCACATTCCAGTCGCATAAAAAACACATTTTCATCGGCATCAACATGCTGGTCTAGGTAAGTAATATTTCCATCAATCGAAGCGATATAATTAGTTACCGAGGCAATAATCGCCTTTTTGTCTTCGCAATGGATAAGTATGGTAATTTTTTGCATTTGTTTAAAATTTTCTAAAAATAATTAGGAGCTAATCCCACTGTACACTTCAAGTCCTCATTTATAAAACTGTTTTTCTAAGCACCAAAAAGAGCTTCTTTCAGTCGCTTTTTTGGTGCAAGAAAAACTAGTTTTATCCATTCCGGGCTTTTCGTTTCCATCGGGGCTAGACCTCGAAAATACCAAT
>DATEOV010000602.1:0-5399 GCA_035273645.1 Flavobacterium sp.
GGGATAACCAACCCAATAATAATAGCATAAACAGGAAGCCTGGCTGAGCAGGTGGTGAACGGTGTTACCAGTATGGTGATTAAACGTTCTTTCCAGTTTTCGATATTTCGGGTTGCCATAATCGCCGGAATGGCACAGGCAGTTCCTGAAATTAAGGGGACCACACTTTTTCCAGACAATCCAAATCGGCGCATGATTTTATCCATCAGGAAAACCACACGACTCATATAGCCGCTTTCCTCAAGTATGGAGATAAACAAAAATAAAAAAGCAATTTGAGGAATGAATATCAAAATGCCTCCAATTCCAGGTATTATTCCTTGAGAAATCAAATTAGTCAGCATACCCGACGGTAAATGTTCGTTTACCAATGTGCTCAAAGTGGCAAAAGAACTGTCGATAAAATCCATCGGAATTTTGGACCATTCAAAAATAGATTGAAAAATCACAAACAAAATGACGAAAAATATAGCGTAACCCCATATTTTGTGCGTAAGGACGAGGTCAAGCTTGCTTCGAAAATCCTTGGCAACGCTGGAATCCACTTTTAATCCCACTTTTAAAACATCATTGATAAACTGATAGCGCTTGATGGTTTCCTTTTGTTGCAAACGTTTCAAATCTGAATGAGATTTGGTAAATGAGCTACGAATTTCATTACGTTCCAGATTCAAAAAGTTGACATCTTGGGTAATAACCAACCACAATTTATACAATAACTGATTAGGAAATGCATGACGAAGGCTATTGAAATACTCGACATCAATCACAGATGCATTCAGGCAAGGTTCCGAAGAAATAGTTTTGTAACTAACGATTAAATTTTTCAACTCCTCAATCCCATGCCCTTTTCTGGAACTAATTAGTGCGATTTTGGTTTTTAAGTGTTCTTCGAGATAAGGTATATCAAGAGTAATGCCTTTGTGTTCCATTCTGTCGGCCATGTTAATGACCAAAATGGTTGGAATTTCGAGGTCTTTTATTTGGGTATAAAGAAGTAAATTTCGTTTTAGATTCTCCACGTCGGTAACCACAAGGGCCACGTCTGGATAGAGACGGTCATTTTTGTTTAGTAAAAGTTCAATAACGACGCTTTCATCAATGGAGCTGGCATTTAAACTATAGGTTCCTGGTAAATCAAGAATATTGGCTTTGATATTGTTGGGTAGTTTGCAAAAACCCATTTTTTTCTCGACAGTAATTCCTGGATAGTTTCCCACTTGCTGGTTCAAGCCCGTAAGCTGATTAAAAACCGAAGTTTTCCCTACGTTTGGGTTTCCAATTAGAGCAACATTGATGTTTTTTAAACTCATTTTATTTGTTTTTAATGAGTTCCACTCCGATTTGTTTTGCAGTTTCAATACGAATGGCAAGATGAGAACCATTAATATTCAAATACAAAGGATCTCCAAAGGGAGCAATTTGAAGTAATTCGACTTCATTGCCCGGCAAACAACCCATTTCTAACAGTTTTAATGGGATTACATCGATATCAAAATCCAGTATGATGGCTTTTTGCCCTTTTTTGAGAGAATGTATCGTTGTTTGCAAAGCTTATTTAGATTGAATTAAGATTGCAAAAATACATTTTTTATTATAATTACAGCTGATAATTATCAGTTTTAGTCATTTTTTTCATTGGAACAAAGCCAATTAATATCTTCGATTAATCGCTGAATATCTTCTTTTTTGGTACCGTCATAAAATCCGCGGACACGTCTTTTTTGGTCTACCAAAACAAAATTTTCAGTATGTACCATATCATACAATTGTTCCGGTTTTCCAAGCTTTACGGCCAAATAGGATTTTCTAGCCATGGTATAGATTTCTTTTTTGTCGCCCGTTACCAGATTCCACTTTTCGTCAATGACACCATATTTTTTTGCATAAGCCTTTAATGCAGGTACACTGTCGGTCTCAGGAAAAACGGTGTGGGAAAGCAACATTACGTTCGGATTGTTCTTAATCGCTTTTTGTACATCGACCAAGTTGGTGGTCATTTTTGGACAAATTGATCCGCAAGTGGCAAAGAAAAAGTCGGCTACATATACTTTGCCTTCATAATCTTTTTGGGTAATGGTTTTTCCGTTTTGGTTCACAAAAGAGAAATCGGCAATCGTGTGGTACTTGCTTATGTATTGTACCGTACTGTCCACCAATTCTGGGTTTACATCCGAAGGATTATAGATTGGCAATGTTTTACTGGGTTTCAAAGCCGAATAAAACAAGTAAAGTGTTATGATGGAAAAAATTAATACAACACCAATATAGACTCTGTATTTTTTTAGAATAGATAACATAAAATTAATTTGGTGCAAAAATAAAGAAAAATACAACCATATAAGTAGTATGGAATTTAGTTATTTAAAACGAGTCTTAGATCGCATTAAAACATTGTAATTGTTTGGGTTTTAATTTAATTGATTTCTATTATAGATTCGCGGCTATTTTTCTTTTTTCGCATAGCATAATTAATCAGATACAATCCGATTAAGGTTATGCTTCCGCCAAAGATAATTGCCGTGGTTAATGGTTCCCCAAAAATAAAAGCGCCCAAAATCACCGCGACTATTGGGTTTACATAAGCATAAACACTGCTCAATTCAGTTGGAAGTTTCTGTAAGGCATAAATGAAAGCAATAAAGGTTAAAACCGAACCGATAATAACTAAATAAAGAATTGACCACCAAGAATTGGCCGGAATTTCTGAAAGCGGAATGCTAGCGCCTGTAGCTCCAACGAAGGAAAAAAGAAAAATACTGGAAATAAACATTTGCAATCCCAAACTAAAATAAGGATTGAAACTCGCTGCTTTTTTCTTGGTATATAAAGTGCCAAAAGCCCAAGTAATAGTTGCTGCTATCGAAAGGATTATTCCAAATTGAAAGTCAGGTTGTAAAAAGTCGAGTAGGTGCTCATAAAAAATAACGCAAACTCCACCAAAACAAACCAAAATTCCCAAAACGGCCAGTCTGGTAACTCTTTCGCCCTTAAAAATACTAATGAATACAATCCACAGAGGAACCATTGCTCCAATGATGGCGCCCAATCCACTGCTGATGTATTTTACACCCCAAGTGCTGAGTCCATTGCTTAAAACAAAATTGAGTAAACTTAGAATAATGATGGTCTTCCATTGTTTTCCTTTGGGCCAAGGTGTTTTTTTAAACAAGAAAAAGGCGAGATACAAAGAACCTCCAATAAATTGCCTAATGCCTGCAAGTTGAAGCGCCGGCATATGTTTGACACCTTCTTTGGATGCCAACCAAGTGGTACCCCAAAAAAAGCTCACCCAACACAATGCCAAAATAGGCAACCCAATGGCATTTACTCTAGATTCAAAAGCATTTTTTATTTCTGTTCTCAACTTATAAATTGGTTTTAATAAAGGCGTAGCCCAAAATAGTTTCTACTTTATCGCTCAAAATCAGTTTCCCAATAGAAGGCTTTGAGTGGTCAAATTGTGGCAAAGGTAAAGCTAATTCGGTTGCTTTTTGTGTATAATAGTTTTCTCTTGTTGGATGAAAAGGACTGACTCCATTGTAGATTTCGTTCCAAGAATTGGTAGCTATGATTTTTAAGATTATCCCAATGCAATCTTCCTGATGGATAAAATTGATGTAGGCATTTGGATTTTCAAGGTTTATTTTTCCTGCCAAAAATTTAACGGGATTTCGGTCTTCGCCAATGAGTCCGCCAAAACGGAGAATCGTGGTTTTGAAATTAGGATTATTCTGCAAAAGTAACTCAGCTTCCAGTAATTGTTTACCACTTTCAGTGTCTGGTTTTGGAAAGGTTTCTTCGGTTATCGTTCCATCGACTTCACCATAAACGGAAGTTGAACTTACAAATAGAACAGTCTTTATCGTTGATTTTTCCAGATACGGCATTAGTGTTTTTATTTTTTCGACAAATATCTTTTCATTCGAAGCTGAAGTATCGTTATTCTTTCCTCTCAATTGAGGAGGAATATCAATGACCAAAGTTTCACTTCCATCAAGAAATTCTTCGATAGCGCCAGTTATACTTTTGCTGTCAAGCGCAACCAAAAAAGGGTCAATGCTTAACGATTTTAATGTAGAAATTTTGCTCTCGGATGTAGTTGATCCTTTCACGGAAAACCCATTTATTATTAAGGCTTTCGCCAAAGGTAAACCCAACCAACCGCAGCCCAATATGCTTATTTGTCTCATTTTAGTTATTGTATTTATGGTAATTCCGAATTAAATAGTTCATTGAAGATTGATTTCAGTTTGTAAAAAGCCTATAAAATGGTTGAAATAGTCCGGATATTGTTTTTCGGCTCTAATGGCTATGAAATGTTTTCTTCTTAGTCCATTTTTACCAATTTTTATGGCTTTGATCGGACTGTTTTTTAAATAAGGTTGCAACGCCCATCTTGCCATAGACATTACGCCCATATCGGCTTTGACCATTTCGATAGAGGCTTCGGTAAGTGGCAATGGTGTTATTTTTTTAGGTGTTACTTGGGCTGGTGCCAAAACCATTTGATGAATCGTAACCGTTTCCATCGGCAGAGAATGAATGATTAAATGTTCATCTGCAAAATCTTCGGCAACCACATACTTCTTATTGGCCCAGGGATGATTTTCAGAAACGGCCATCACTACTTCATCCTGAAAAAGTTCCAAGTATTTTATTCTGTCATCTTTGATTTGGTCGCTTACAATCCCAATGTCGATTACATTATCCAGTAGTTTTTGTAGTGGATAATGGGTGGCTTCGGTAACAATCTTCAATTCAACATTAGGATATAAATTGTGGAATTGCTTTAAAACCGAGGGCAACCAATGGTAACTGGAAAAACATTCGGTACTGATGCGGATTTCTCCAAATTCTCCAAAAACCATTTGCTTAATCTGAAGTTCCGTTTCCGAAAGTTTATCTAGAATTTCATTGGCAATTTCATATAATTTCTCGCCAGCTTTGGTAAGTGTCAATTTTTTATTAGCTCTCAAAAATATTTTGGTGCCCAGCTGATATTCGGCTTCTTTGAGCTGATGGCTCAGTGCTGATTGTGTCAAATGAAGTTTGTCTATCGCCTTTGTAATGCTCCCTTCTTCGACAATTGCTTTAATCAATCTTAAATGCCTGATTTCCATTTTTTGAGAATTGTTTTCACAAAGGAACAAAATTTATACTTGGATTTACATGAAAAGAATTCATCGAATGCATGAATTCTTTTCGTTTTTATTAGAAACGAAGTTGTCTTAATTTTGGAATAGTATTAAATCTAAAAAACGATGTATGGAAGCACAAATTAAACACTATGAAAACAAATTGGCATTTGAAATGGATCCATCTGATTTGTTTGATGCATTAAAAAATGGTGAAAAAGTAATCGCTATCGATGCTCGAAAGGCATTTGGGTTTGAGGC
>DATEOV010000603.1:0-8283 GCA_035273645.1 Flavobacterium sp.
CACCTAGTTTTTCAACCCAAATACGACTTATGGTTTTTCCGTTCTCCAAAGTGTGATTTTTTTCAAAAACCAAGTCCTTGATAAATTCTTCCTCGAGTATATTTTTTAATGCTTGGAGTTTTTCAAAATATTGCATGCGCAATTCTGCATTTCTCATTTCGATATCGATATGCACTTGGGCTTTGGTGTTTTCGACATAGAATTTAAAAGAGAAATCTTTGATTTTGGTGTCATACAAAATCCATTTTCTTGGGTATTTTTGTGCAAATTCTACCCAAAATTCGTGTTTAAGTTTTTGATTTTCTTCTTTGCTGTACATATTGTTGGGTTTTGGATGTTTAAAAATTTGTTTGACACTTATTTCTAAAGTATATTTAGATATTATTTTATTTGCAAAAATAACCTTTGATTATGGATTTTCAAGATTTTTTACAAATTGTTCCTCATTTGGATGCTGTAAATCTTCCGGGAGAAGCTGCTCATAACATTATGGTCCCAAGTGAACGTCTTGAAATTACCAAAAAATTAAATCTTGAGCAAATAAAAACCAAAACAGCTGCAGTGATGATGTTGCTTTACCCCAAAGAAAACATTACTCATTTGGTTTTGATTGTGCGAAATTCATACAAAGGTGTTCATTCTTCCCAAATAGCTTTCCCGGGTGGAAAGTATGAAAAGGAAGATGCCGATTTTATGCAGACAGCATTAAGAGAAACCTACGAGGAAATCGGGATTCAACAGGATAAAATTGAAGTGCTAAAAGCGTTTACCCATTTATATATACCTCCGAGTAATTTTATGGTCTATCCTTTTTTGGGAATTTGCAGGGACGAGATAGCTTTTTATCCTGATCCTACTGAAGTGGCCGACATAATTGAATTGCCATTAAGTACTTTTTTAAGTGATTCCATTGTGGTCAATGCTGAAATGACAACTTCTTATGCTAAGTCAATTGAGGTGCCTGCATTTAAAATTGACGGTCATATTGTTTGGGGCGCAACAGCTATGATGTTAAGCGAATTGAAAATTGTTTTAAATTCTGTTTTGAATAAAATTAATTTTTGAATGGTTATTTTTGTTAAAAGCATTGCCTTTTAATATTAAAAAAGGAAAAATAATCGTAATTTTGCAATCCCAATTCTAAAAACAAATAAACAATCTTATGGGATTATTTAAACGAAATCCTTTTGGACACATACTATTTATAAAAAAATGGTTGATTAGAATCTTCGGATTTATTAGCCACAGACGTTATCGTGGTTTTAATGAACTGCAAATTGAAGGTTCTGAAATTATTAAAAAACTTCCTAATACAAACGTTCTTTTTATTTCCAATCACCAAACTTATTTTGCGGATGTAACTGCCATGTTTCATGTCTTTAATGCCAGTTTAAGCGGGCGTGAAGATTCTATAAAAAACGTATGGTACATGTGGCGTCCAAAATTGAATATTTATTATGTAGCTGCCAAAGAAACTATGAGAGCTGGCTTACTACCTAGAATCATGGCCTATGCGGGCGCAATTACTGTTGAACGAACTTGGCGTGCCAAAGGACAGGATGTAACCGAAAAAAAGGATGTAAATCCAAATGATACGGAGAATATTAAGATTGCATTGGCTGATGGTTGGGTAATTACTTTTCCGCAGGGAACGACCAAATCGTTTAAGCCAGTTCGAAAAGGAACGGCTCACATCATAAAACAACACAGACCCATAGTTGTCCCTATTGTAATTGATGGTTTTCGACGCTCGTTTTGCAAGAAAGGATTGTATATGAAAAAGAAAGGAATTCTCCAGTCACTTGTAATAAAAGAACCATTGGATATTGACTATGATAATGATACAATTGAAGAAATTGTGGAAAAAGTAGAATATGCCATAGAACAGCATCAATCTTTCCTCAAAGTAATTCCACTAGAGGAATTACAGGAACAGGAAGAGCTGAATAAAAAGAGACAATGGGAATATTAAAATAAAAAAAAGAGGCAAATGCCTCTTTTTTTTATAAATCAATTTTCTTCAATTCTTCGAAGTTATTCTGTAAACGCTTTAATAAAATACCATAGATTAATTTATAAATCAACCAGAATGCGAAAGTGAAAATCGCTGTGGCCAAAATTAATACAATGAAGGATATTAATGCAATATTCAAAGGCATTTCGGGATGAACGGCCCCATTTTTCGAAGCTCCTTCCAAATAGCCTTCGTAAAACAAATAGCCACCAAAAATAATGAAAAACACTGCAAAAAAGGACAGGTTAAAAGCGATGTATTGCTTCACCACTTTTCGGGTTTTTAATATTGTAGAAATAAGTTTTTTGGTATTATCATCAACCGCAATTTTACGATACATCGAATAAAACTTGAAAATATAATACAGAATAACAACATACAGTAGGACAGTAGCGGCTATATAGTAGCCATAAACACCCAAATGTTTAATTAATTCCACGTTTTTCTCGTCGTATTTGGTAAACGATAAAGCCAATCCCAATACAAGTCCCAAACCAAGTTCAATGATACTTATTATAAAAATCCACTTCACGACCGAAGACGACCTTTTATGGATCATTTTGTAAATTTCATTTTCCGATATCTGCTCAAAAGAAGCTGCGTTCTTTTTCCAGTCTTTTTTTAATAAATCCAACTCTTTCATACGCCTAATGGATTTAATATTTTTTTTAATTTCCCTTTTATACGATTCATTTTTACCCTTGCATTCACTTCACTAATCCCTAAAGTTTCCGATATTTCGGTATAATCCTTGTCTTCCAAATACATAAATACTAACGCCTTCTCAATATCATTCAGCTGATAAACTGCTTGGTACATCAATTTCAACTGCTCCTCTTCCTCATAATTATATTCTATGTCATGCGTAAAATGTTGTCTCCCTTCGTACTCAACGGTTGCAATGCTGCGCTTACTCTTTCGATACAAAGTAATTGCCGTATTCAAGGCGACTCGATAAGCCCAAGTCGAAAATTTACTTTCCCCTCTAAATTTCGGAAAAGCTTTCCACAACTGAATCGTGATTTCCTGAAACAAATCCTTATGAGCATCCTCACCAGCAGTATATAATCGACAAATCTTGTGGATTATATTCTGGTTTTCTTGCAGTTGCTTGACAAAAGAAGGTTCTAGATTTTCACTCATATTCCATTAGTACGACACCCGCACATTTTGTTACAAAACGTCACTTTTTTATTTTAAATAAACATAATAATTAGGAGCACAAATCAATCAGTCATAACAACATTACTCCCGCTTTCCGTTGCAATCTCCCGAAGAAAAATCGGGAGGATTTACACTTCAATCGGGGCTAATCCAGAAATTTAGTTTTTCAAAGGATCTTTCCAAAGGAAATAACAATATAATTCATAATTTATAAAGGCCTTACTTTATAATAGTTCACCATCAAATTCACAAATTTGCTATAACTGTCCATACCATCTTTTTGTTGGTTAATTTTTAGGAAGCGATCATAAAAAGCGTGGAATCCAGTTTCGATTGGAGTTTGGTATTGTTTCCAAAAATCCTGACTTTCCTGATAATTTTTCAAAATACCGGGATGGACGGTTTTGAGTAATTGCTTTAATACTTTTTCGTTTCGTACTTGCCAATTACCCAGACAATAACGCAAAGCCATACTGTATCCCGAATATTGAAAATACAGATTGTCATTTTTTATGGAAGACATAAAGCCAATAAAATTACATTCGCTCTCACTGGCATATCCCATCTGATGCGCCATTTCATGATTGGTAGTCATCGGGAAACTGTACATTGGGCCTAAATAATTGACCTGTGCTTCATTGGTAAACGGATTCAGATACCCTCCAAAACCCATATAGGTGAGGGGTAAACTAAAGAGGGATTTCTTAATACTCAAATGCGAATAGGTGAAAAAATCATATTCTCTAGCCAGATTCTTATATCCATTTTGATTCATTTCAAAAACTTGGTTTTGAGAATAGGGAAATACTACTTTCAAGCTGTCGTTTTTTGTGATTTGACTTTGGATAGCATTCGTTTTGGCAATTAATTTTTTGGTAAAAGTCAATAAATCAGCATCGGTATAATCTCTTTCGATATTCATTTTTTCAAACAACGGTTCACGATAATAATTCATTGCCCAAAGGAAATGAAAGAAAAAATAAAACATCGAAAGAACGCTTAATACTGTCAAAAGATTGTTTTTCCATTCTTCCTTCCAGGATTTTCTCTTTGTCCAAAGCCATTTGACAAGCATTAAAATCAAAATAAAATACAAACAATCACCTATAGAGAGAGGAATTTTTCCAAAAACTATTCTCAGAGGTTTTGAGAAATAAACATACAATCCATTGCTGTAAAAAAGTTCTACACATTCTGGGAAAAACCGAATGATTTTTAGAATTACGATTTGTATCAACAAGAATAAGGGGAGAATGTAACTTCGTTTCATTTTTTATAAATTGTATTGTAAAGAAACAAATTTTGGTGGATTATTTATTTTAAAATAAATTAAAACTTTTATGAAACTAGCTTTAGGAGTTTGTAACTTTGAGGTTTTATTATTTTAAACGTTTTTAATTAAAAAATATACAACAGAATGAGTCAAGAGATAAGAAATCTAGAACCAAAAGCACTTTGGAACAAATTTGCCGATTTGAATGCGGTACCTCGTCCTTCCAAAAAAGAAGAACGTGTAATTGAGTTTATGAAAGACTTCGGTACCAGTTTGGGACTAGAAACTTTTGAAGATGAAATCCGAAACGTAATTATTCGCAAACCTGCAACTCCAGGTATGGAAAACAGAAAAGCACTTGTGTTGCAAGGACATTTGGATATGGTGCATCAAAAAAATACAGATACTATTTTTGATTTTGATACACAAGGAATCGATATGTACGTAGATGGGGATTGGGTCCGTGCCAGAGGAACTACTCTTGGAGCCGATAATGGTCTTGGTGTTGCGACTATTATGGCAATTTTAGAAAGTAAAGATATTCCGCATCCAGCGATTGAAGCTTTGTTTACCATAGATGAAGAAACTGGAATGACTGGAGCATTGAATTTGCAAGGAGGAATTCTTAGAGGAGACATTTTATTGAATCTGGATACCGAAGAGGATGATGAAATAGGTATTGGATGTGCTGGTGGAATGGACGTTAGCGCTACTGCAGAGTATGATGAAGAGGAAACTCCTGAAGGTTCTGTTGCTTATACGATAAAAGTAAAAGGACTGAATGGTGGACACTCTGGAATGGATATTCACAAAGGTTTGGGTAATGCCAACAAAATAATGAACCGTTTATTATTTGACGGTTTTGATAATTTCGGATTGCAAATTTCTGAAATAAATGGAGGAAGTCTTCGTAATGCAATCCCGCGTGAAAGTACAGCAAAAGTAATTATTGCCGCTGTTTACGACGAAGCTTTTGTATTTGATATGCAGCAAATTGTAAACGAAATCAAAGCAGAATTTCAAACAACGGAACCTAATTTGGAAGTGGTTTTCGAAAAATTAGATACTGTTCCTGCAACTGTAATGCCAACAATAGCACAATTTTATTTCGTTAGAGCGATGTATACTGCTCACAATGGAGTTTATAGAATGAGTGCAGATTTTGATAATCTGGTTGAAACTTCAAACAATATTGCCAAAGTAGTGGTAGGAGAGGGAAAACTTTCTGTTCAATGCTTGACACGTTCTTCTGTGGAATCGTCCAAATTTGATATGGCCAATGCTTTGCGTTCTGCATTTGAATTAATGGGTTGTGAAGTTGAATTCTCAGGTTCATACCCAGGTTGGTCACCAAATCCTAAGTCTGAAATATTAGATGTTTTGGTTTCTATTTATGAAAAACAAAATGGGGAAAAACCAAATGTAGCGGCTTGTCACGCCGGTTTAGAATGTGGTATTCTAGGAACTAATTATCCTGATATGGATATGATTTCTTTTGGGCCAACTATTCATGGTGCGCATTCGCCAGATGAAAGAGCAAGTATTTCTTCTGCTCAAAAATACTGGAAATTTGTATTGGAGATTTTGAAAGATATTCCAGTAAAAAACTAAAGAATAATTAAAATACAAAACCCTCGTTTAGCAATAAGCGAGGGTTTTTCAATATCAATAATTAATCCCTTTTCGGGCTATTTTTCTTTTCTCTCTTTTCTTCTTTTTTTTCTTTAGCGGTTTTAAGAGGCTCTTTTTTGACGGTTTTCTTAGCGTCTTGACTTTTTGACATAATAATATATTTTTAGTTATTTTTTAATAATTGAATATAGTTTAGTAAAGGTACCCATTTTTTTGATTCGATTTTAGAGTATTACCGTTGTCTGTAAACTTCTACACTATCTTTTTCCAATCTTTGCTTGAGCCAATTCATTAATTTTTTTTTGGAATCCAATTTCAATTCAGCTTTGCTTTTGTATAAAAGTACAGGAATAGTTTTGTTTTTGCTAGCATACTGTGTGATAGCAATTGGTCTAATTTCAGGAAATAGAATAGTAACCTCATTACTGACCTTTGTATTGTTGGCTTGATAATTTGAAATAGTTTTTTGTAAATTATTAATCAGTTCATCTTTATCGGCTCCAGATTTTTTATGGCTATTGATGGTATTTAGAATATCATTTTTTAAATCAAAAGTGTCCTGCTTGATTAAGAGTTGCGTATTCATTAAATCATATTCTTTTAATTTTTGGTTGAAGGATTTTATTTCTGCAGTGCTGAATTTTTTGGACAAAAAAGCCAATTGTATAATTTTCGGATTGGTATTATAATCTGTTTTTTTATAAATAAGAGTGTACTTTTTTTGAGGGAACTCATTTTCAATAAACTCTTCTGTGCGTTGTATGTATTTTTTTTCGTCAAATAATCGATATGCAAAATAAACACTTGGAATAATCATAATTAGAAGAAGTATTGTAATTCCTTGTTTTACTTGTTTTTGATGTTTCAAATCAATTTGTTTGGCAATTGGATATTTTAAAAATTTTACAATAATAAAAGTAGCAATGCATATAAAAACACAATTGATGGTGTACAAATACAGGGCACCACCAAAAAATAAATAATTTCCGGTTGCCAGTCCGTATCCTGCAGTACATAAAGGAGGCATCAAAGCCGTCGCAATTGCTACACCTGGAATAGGATTTCCTTTTTCGACTCTGGTAACTGCAATAACACCAACCAATCCCCCAAAAAATGCAATTAAAACGTCATAAATATTTGGTGAAGTACGAGCCAAAAGTTCAGATTGAACTTCTTTGAATGGGCTGATATAAAAGTAAAATGTAGAAACGATTAAGCTGACGATTGTAGCTATCGCAAGGTTTTTGATTGATTTTTTGACTAATTCAAAATCATACATTCCCAATCCAAAACCAGCTCCTACGATAGGACCCATCAATGGTGAAATCAACATTGCTCCAATAATCACGGCAGTTGAATTGACATTTAGCCCCACCGAAGCAATGACAATAGCACAAGCCAAAATCCATAGATTAGAACCTCGAAAAGATATATTGCCCACTATGTTTTCTAGGACCTTTTTTTTGTCTTCTTCTCCCTTTTGTAGGTCTACGAAATTGATGAGCTTGCTTATTAATCTGTTCATACTATTTTTTATTGTGAAAAATAACTATAAAGTTGGTGAATTTAAATTGAAAATTCTTGTTCTTTTGGTTTTAAAAAAGAACCGTCGATAATTAATAATGTGACTTTGTTTGCTGTTATGGAACTATGCGAACTCAAATCATCAGAAACAATGTAGATCATTCCTTGGGTGAGTTTATAAGTTTCTCCATTTTCAAGTTCACTGCTGAATTCCCCTTCTAAGCAATATACAATATGACCTTTTTGACACCAATGGTCAGCTTTATAATTGTCTGAATAAATAACTTTTCGAATCCGGAGACCATCTAATACGACAGTTTGCCAATAGGCTGTTCCTGTCGTCCCTTTGTACTCTATTGTTTCTATTTGATCCCAATCTATAGTTTGAAAAGGTATGGTGTACATTCCGTTTATTTTTTATTAAAAGTAAATTTAAGTAATAAAATGCCATTTCTTTTGAATATTTAAAAATGAGAAGAATAAAAAATCCCCAACTACTTTCGTAATTAGGGATTAAATAATTTTAATTTAGTTATGAATATCGAAATTCATTTGAGAAGCTAAGAGTCTTTCTTATGAATAAGCTATCTTCCAAAATCGTCTTGTAAACGAACAATATCTTCTTCATCAGAAGGATTGTTTGGATCAGTATGCTGCCATATTTCCGCCACGATTC
>DATEOV010000604.1:0-7043 GCA_035273645.1 Flavobacterium sp.
ATATCCGGGTGAATGATTGTTACAACAATACCGAAATTCTGGAAACGGTAAAGACAAACGTGGCCGCCGAAGTAACACCACGTTCCATGCATTTGAATGCTTCGTCAATTCCTGTGAATCACGGATTGGTACTAGCAGGAATTGCTTTGGGAAGAACGACCTATGGCTCTCCTACTCTTTCCGATCAATCGGTTTTGTATTGTAAATCTTTGAAACTGGGACCTGGAGAAAGCTTACGCTCACATTCGGCTGACGAATTTATATATGTAAATGAAATAGAAGAAGGAATTCAGTTGTATATCAAAATACTGACTGATTTTTTCAAACAATAAAAATACACCTATGAAACTTTGGGAAAAAGGAATACCAACAGATAAACAAATCGAACATTTTACAGTTGGAAATGACAGGGAACTTGATTTGGTTTTGGCCAAATATGATGCTTTAGGCTCTATTGCCCACGCCAAAATGTTGGGGCAAATCGGGCTGTTGACCAATGACGAAACCGAATCTTTAGTATTGGCATTAGATGAAATCATAAAAGACATAGCAAACGGGAATTTCGAAATCGAAGACAGTTTTGAAGACGTACATTCCAAAATCGAATATTTACTAACGGTAAAACTAGGCGATGCCGGAAAAAAAATCCACACCGCACGTTCCCGTAATGATCAGGTTTTGGTCGATGTGAATTTATACCTGAAAGATGTTGTCAAAGAATTGAAAGAGCAAGTAAAAACGCTTTTTGATTTAATGATGGAATCGGCAGAGAAACACCAAAATGTATTGTTACCAGGTTACACACACCTTCAAATCGCAATGCCATCCTCTTTCGGAATGTGGTTTTCAGCCTATGCCGAAACCTTGATTGACGATATCACAATGCTGAATGCCGCTTTGAAAATTGTGGACCAAAATCCACTGGGTTCCGCCGCAGGATACGGAAGCTCCTTCCCTATTAACAGAACTTTTACTACCAAAGAATTAGGTTTTGAAACTTTAAAATACAATTCGGTTGCCGCACAAATGAGCCGTGGAAAATCAGAAAAAACAGTTGCTTTTGCTATGAGTAGTGTTGCTGCAACTTTGGCAAAATTCTCAATGGACGTTTGTTTGTATATGAGTCAAAATTTTGATTTTATCGGTTTACCTTCTCATTTAACGACAGGTTCAAGCATTATGCCACACAAGAAAAACCCCGATGTTTTTGAGTTAATTCGTGGTAAATGCAACAAAATTCAAGCTTTGCCTTATGAAATCACTTTAATCACAAATAATCTTCCAAGTGGTTACCACAGGGATTTTCAATTATTGAAGGAAGGATTGTTTCCTGCAATTCAAAACCTGAAAGCTTGTTTGGATATTGCCATTTTCTCCATCAAAGACATTAAGGTAAAAGACAATATTCTCGCAGATAAAAAATACGATTACCTATTTACCGTTGATACTTTAAACGAAATGGTGGTAGCTGGAATGCCGTTTAGAGATGCTTACAAAGCCGTTGCCGAGCAATTGGAGAACGGAACTTATCAATCTCCAAAAGAAACAAAACACACACATGAAGGAAGCATCAATAACCTTTGTTTGGAGGAAATAAAAGCTAAAATGAAGAGTACTTATTAACACTATTTAATATTCTACTAAACCCAAAATGCTGTCTGAAAAATTACTTTTCAGACAGCATTTTTTTTATACTGAACAATTCGATTGCATCCATATAATATTCATTATAGAATTTCAAAGTTTTGGATAATTCCGAATTGTCTCCTGCTATAAAACACCTCCAGTTTTTGAATTGCCTTGAATTGCCTCCAGATTTGAATTGCATCCAGCTTCAGCTGGAGGAAAAGAAAAATTCCAATGGCAGGAGGAATATTTTGCAGTTTCAGTTAGTGAATCAATTTTAGACAAAGTTAGAAACTATATTAAAAACCAGGAGCAACATCACAGCAAAAAAAATTTCAATGAAGAGTATGAAGAATTTATAACCAAATATGGATTTCAGAAATTCTATGATAAAGCATAGTTTTGGCTAAAGCCAATCCTAATAATCCATTCATTATCCTCCAGCTAAAGCTGGAGGCAATTCAAAAATTGAAAGAAAATTAAAGCTGAAAACAATTCAAAAGCTGGAGACAATTTAACAAACATCAGCCTCTTCACCTTTAATTAGTAATAAAAATTCTATATATTTGAGAGATATCTTAAATAAATAGTATGGCGAATTTCGAAGAACAAGCTACTCAAACGCTTTTTGACAAAAATCACATTACAGAAGAACAATTCGAAGCCATTCGGGCGTATCGGGGGTTAAATTTATTTTCGGTTCACAATGAACTGAAGTTCCTACTATACCTTTCGATATTGATGTTTACATCGGGAATTGGTATTTTAATTTACCAAAACATAGATACTATTGGTCATACTGCAATTCTTGGATTGTTGCTTGTAGTGACTGTAACTTGTTTCTATTTTTGCTTTAAAAACCACGTAGGCTTCAAAAAAGAAGAAGCTCCATTTCCTAATCCGCTTTACGATTATTTGGTGCTTACAGCCGTTATATTGAGCTGTTCGTTTGTGGGGTATTTGCAATTTCAATACCAAACTTTTGGAAACCATTACGGATTGGCCACTTTGATTCCAACAGTGATCAGTCTTTTTTGTGCCTATTATTTTGACAACAAAAGTGTTCTATCTATCGGGATCACTGGAATGGCTGCCTATTTAGGACTTTCGGTAGATCCAAAACATGTTTTTGAAAACGAAATGATTGAGAATACCTACTTAAGTTATATTGGATTGGCTTTTGGATTGTCCTTGTTACTTTGGGTTTTATATACAACCAAAATCAATTTGAAAAAGCACTTCAATTTGGTTTATCTGACTTTCTCATTGCATTTGGTTAGCATAGCTTGTATCGTCAATTTATTTCAGGATTACTGGTTGGCTTTTGGTATTGTGTTGGGAATTGCAGCCTATTATTTTTATAATTTAAGTTTCCAAATAAGATCTATTTCTCTCTTTATTTTCATGGTTTTATATGGATATATTGGAATGAACATATTATTCGTTAGGATTTTAGACTCAATCCATCTGGAAGACTTATTCTCAGTATTCATTTTTACAACTCCATTTTATTTTATTGGCTCCATAATTGGATTTATAAAATTGATTAAACACTTTAACAAAAAAGCTACTGATGATAGTATATGATAAAACACTTTTAGACAACGTTTATACAGACGAAGAAGCCAATCGATTAAAAAAATCCAGCTTCATTAGTCTGGAACAATATCAATCAATTAGTCAACAATTACCGAGACTCAAAAGTCAAAACAATATTTTTATCCGAATTGGCTTTTTTATTCTGGGTTGTATGTTGTATTCCTCAATTTGTGGTTTTATATCGCTATTCGGATTAGCTATTATGGAAAATGCTTATTTATTTTTCATCTATCTTTTTGCAGCAATTGGTTTTGGTACAAAAGAATATATGTCTCAGAATATGAAATATTTTGGTTTTGGTTTAGATGACGCCTTTATTTTGGGAGCCATTTTAGGGTTACAGTTTGCAGTAGGACTCTCTTTTGAACAAAATTACAATCCAAACTATCTGCTTGTTATTATAGTAACGGCAATCGTTTCCAGTATTGCTTATTTACGATATCTCAATCTGTCTTTGGCTCTACTCGCCTGTTTTAGCATTACAGGAAGTCTCGCTTATATTACATTTGAGTATTTGATAATTGGAAAGCTCATTCTACCTTTTGTGATGTTGATCTTTTCAGGTATTGGTTATTTTTTTTCTAAAAAAAAGCTACAAAACTTAACTGTTCCCTATTATTCTAGAGGGCTGAAACTAGCCAAAGCCTTCTGCTTAATTCTGTTCTATCTCGCTGGAAACTACTATGTGGTAAGAGAATTAAATTTCGGCCTATCAGGAGAGTATTATTATGGTGGTCTAAGTCCCGAAATTCCTTTTGCGATGTTCTTTTGGGTCTTTACGATTTCAGTTCCTGCACTCTATTTATTTTTTTCTTTGAAAAACAAAGACCGAATGATGCTTTGGATTGGTTTTCTAGCGCTTTGTTTTGCTATTTTCACCATCAGAATGTATCATCACGTTTTGCCGCCCGAAGTGGCATTAACCATTGGAGGTTTAGTAGTATTTGCTTTTACTTATTTTTCTATAAAAAAAACGAAATTCAACGAAACCGGAATCACGTTCAAGGAAGATCGATTTGCCAATCCAAATTCTTTTGCCAATTTGCAAACACTTGTAGTTGCTTCACAATTTGGAATTAAACCCGAGGCAAAAGTCGAAGAATCACCTATGAAGTTTGGTGGTGGTGGATTTAGCGGTGGTGGCTCTGGAGGGGAGTTTTAAAAATCTATTTCTCGCAAAGACGCCAAGTCGCAAAGTAAAACATTTTTAAACTTGGCGACTTGGCGTCTTTTCGAGCTATATAAAACTTAACGAGAATTATTCAAGATAATAGTCTACAATCTCTCCACCAATTCCCCCGCATCAATAGCGTCATGCGAAGCATCATAAACCGATTGACCGTTTTTAATCAGCAATAATTGCGGTGACTGATGATAAACACCAAAACGGGAAGCTATTTCATTAGAAATATCGCGGTACTCCAATAGATCTAAAAAATAAGCATCAATCTTATCTTCCAAAGCATAGTCATTTTCAAACTGCTTCAAAGCAAATCGGCTTATACTACAACGTGTGCTGTGTTTAAAAATCACCGCAGGTTTTTCATCTGATAGTGCTGCTATCTCATCCAACTGCCCTACAAATTGAAGCGGAATCCAATTGATTTTACTTCCTGTTTCTTTCTTTTCTTCTGAACTACCGAATAGGGAATTGAATATGCTCATTTTGTCTTATTTTATGTCTTTTTGTCTTTTTAATATGATAAAAATCATCACGGAAACGTCAAATTGTCCGTAAATTTAGACTGGAATACCATTTGATGATTATTTTGCAAAGCTAATTATTAAATAGTAAAATCAAGTGATTAGTAAATAGCTTTAAGTGATTAGCCCATATTTTATAATTATAGCTAATCTTAAGTAAAACAAAAACATAAAAAACATAAAACCTTTAATTATGAACATTAACAAATTCACCATTAAATCACAGGAAGCTATTCAGCTTTCGCAACAATTGGTTCAGAGTTTAGGTCAACAGCAAATAGAAAACGAACATATTTTCAAATCAATTTTTGAAGTCGATGAAAATGTGGCTCCTTTTATTTTGAAAAAACTAAACGTCAATGTACCATTGTTTCTTCAAATATTAGACGCAACGATTCAGAGTTTCCCAAAAGTTTCGGGAGGCGAAATTCAGCTTTCCAGAACCGCCAATACTGCCCTGAACGAAGCCGAAATCATTGCCAAAAAAATGAACGACGAATACGTTTCTATTGAGCATTTGATTCTGGCTATATTCGATTCCAAAAGCAAAGTTTCCCAAATTCTGAAAGACCAAGGCGTAACCGGAAAAGGACTGAAAGCCGCCATCGAAGAATTGCGTAAAGGAGAACGTGTAACCTCTGCATCGGCCGAAGAAAATTACAACTCTTTGAACAAATACGCCAAAAACCTCAACGAACTGGCCAGAACCGGAAAACTGGATCCTGTGATTGGCCGTGACGAGGAAATTCGACGCGTACTGCAAATCCTAACCCGAAGAACCAAAAACAACCCAATGCTTGTGGGAGAACCCGGTGTTGGTAAAACCGCCATTGCTGAAGGTCTCGCACACCGAATCGTAGATGGCGACGTACCTGATAACCTAAAAGACAAAATCGTATTCTCACTCGATATGGGAGCCTTGATTGCGGGTGCCAAATACAAAGGAGAATTCGAGGAACGTTTGAAATCGGTGGTGAAAGAAGTGATCGCTGCCGAAGGAGACATCGTGCTGTTCATTGACGAAATTCACACGCTTGTGGGTGCAGGCGGTGGCGAAGGTGCGATGGATGCTGCGAACATATTGAAACCGGCTTTGGCTCGTGGGGAATTGAGAGCCATCGGTGCGACGACTTTGGACGAATACCAAAAATATTTTGAAAAGGACAAAGCGCTCGAACGCCGTTTCCAAAAAATCATCATCGAAGAACCGGATACCGAAAGCGCGATTTCGATTCTGAGAGGAATCAAGGAAAAATACGAAACACATCATAAAGTACAAATCAAGGACGATGCCATTATTGCTGCCGTAACGCTTTCGCAACGCTATATCACCAATCGTTTCCTTCCGGACAAAGCCATCGACTTAATGGACGAAGCCGCTTCCAAGCTGCGTATGGAAATCAACTCCAAACCAGAGGAATTGGACGTTTTGGATCGAAAAATCATGCAGTTGGAAATCGAGATCGAAGCCATCAAACGCGAGAAAGACGAGAGCAAACTCAAAGTATTAGGTTTGGATTTGGCTAATCTCAAAGATGAACGAAACATAATTTATGCCAAATGGAAAGCGGAGAAAGATGTTGCCGATAACATTCAAGAAGTAAAAACCGAGATTGAAGATTTCAAACACGAAGCCGAACGCGCCGAACGTGATGGTGACTACGGTAAAGTAGCCGAAATCCGTTATGGAAAAATCAAGGAAGCCCAAGATCGATTAGCTGAATTTCAAAAACAATTGGCCGAAAACCAATCGGGAACTTCATTGATAAAAGAAGAAGTAACCCGTGAAGACATTGCCGAAGTGGTGGCCAAATGGACCGGAATTCCAGTGATGAAAATGCTGCAGGGCGAACGCGAAAAACTATTGCATCTTGAAGGAGAATTGCAAAAACGTGTCGTAGGTCAGGAAGAAGCCATCGAGGCCGTGAGCGATGCCGTGCGTCGAAGCCGTGCTGGCCTTCAGGATATGAAAAAACCAGTGGGTACCTTCCTTTTCCTTGGAACAACAGGTGTCGGAAAAACCGAGCTTGCCAAAGCCCTGGCCGAATACCTTTTCGACGATGAAAACGCCATGACCCGAATCGACATGAGCGAATACCAAGAACGCCACAGCG
>DATEOV010000605.1:0-3075 GCA_035273645.1 Flavobacterium sp.
ATACCTACAAGGTTTGAAAAAAACCTTGCAGGAAAAAAGTAATTGATTTAAAAAACATGAAGCAATTTAGAGCATTTGTAAAAAAGGAATTTCTGCATATTTTTCGCGATCTGCGAACAATGATGCTCCTTTTGCTAATGCCTATTTGCCAAATCCTTCTTTTTGGATTTGCCATTACAACCGAAGTCAAAAATTCTAAGGTAGCAGTTTATGATCCTTCAAAAAGCAGTACTTCAAGAAAAATAATGGAACGCATTAATTCCAGTAAATATTTTGAAATTACTGAGTATCTCAACGATCCTTCTCAAATCGAGCATGAATTTAGGGAAGGAAAGATTGGATTGGTTATGGTTTTCGATGAAAATTTTGAGTCCAATCTACTGCATTCGGGAAATGCCCATATTCAGTTAATTGTAGATGCTACCGATCCAAATACTGCGACAGCTGTAACCAATTATGCCAGAGCCATTATAATAGATTATCAGCAGGATTTAATGCAAGGAATGAAAGTCCCTTTTCAGATTTTGCCAGAAGTGAAAATGCTCTACAATCCCCAAATGAAAGATGCTTATAATTTTGTTCCCGGAGTTTTGGGACTTATTATGATGTTGATTTGCGCAATGATGACGTCCATAGCCATCGTTCGGGAAAAGGAGATGGGCACTATGGAAATATTGCTTGTTTCGCCTCTGAAGCCTATTTATATCATACTTGCCAAAGCGGTTCCTTACTTTTTATTGTCTTGTGTCAATACAGTATCGGTGTTGTTATTGGCAGTCTTTGTTTTAGGGGTTCCAGTTGCCGGAAGCTTGTTTTGGCTCGTAATCCTTTCGATGCTTTTTATTTTTGTAGCCCTTTCATTGGGATTGTTGATTTCTACCATTGCAGAAACCCAAATTGCTGCCATGTTGATAGCGGGAATGATTTTTATGATGCCCATAATGCTGTTGTCCGGGATGATTTTTCCTGTTGAAAATATGCCTTTGCCTTTACAATTATTGTCCAATGTCATACCAGCAAAATGGTATATTATAGCAGTTAAAGACATTATGATTAAAGGAACCGGAGTTTCTACCATTTATAAGGAATTGCTAATACTCGGATTTATGGTTGTAGTAATTGTTGGAATAAGTTTGAAAAATTTTAAAAACCGTTTAGAATAGCCGTCATGATAAAGTTTTTATTAGAAAAAGAATTCAAACAGATTGTTCGCAATAAGTTTATGCCCCGGATGATTTTAATGTTTCCGGTCATGGTATTGCTGGTGTTTCCGCTTGCGGCCAATTTTGAGATTAAAAACATAAATCTGTGCGTGGTTGATAATGATCACAGCAGTTATTCCAATCAATTAGTACAAAAGGTTATATCTTCTAGTTATTATAAACTGACTTCGGTTGTTGATGATTCCAAAAAAGCCCTTTATCAAATTGAAACGGACAAAGCGGATATTATTTTGGAAATTCCAGCCAATTTTGAAAAAGATTTAGTTCGAGAACAAACAGCACATCTTCTGATTTCTACCAATTCTGTCAACGGTACAAAAGGAGGATTGGGGAGTGCATATCTTTCGGGAATCGTTACTGATTTTTCTGCAGAAGTGCGTGAAAAATGGATTCAAACGTCGACACAATCAAAATTTCCAGCTATTGAAATTGTTTCCCAAAATAGATTCAATCCTCATATGAGTTATAAAATTTATATGATTCCGGCTTTGATGGTAATGGTACTGACGATGCTTTGTGGTTTTCTTCCGGCTTTGAATATCGTAGGGGAGAAGGAAGCTGGAACGATGGAACAGCTGAATGTGACTCCGATTCCAAAGTTTATTTTTATAATTTCAAAATTACTTCCGTATTGGATAATCGGATTTACGGTAATCACCATCGCTTTTGGTTTGGCTTATGCTGTTTATGGATTGTCTCCTGCAGGAAGTTTGGGAACCATCTATTTTTTTGCTGCACTTTATATTTTGGGAATTTCGGGCTTTGGACTTGTTATCTCCAATTATTCGAATACGATGCAACAGGCTATGTTCGTGATGTATTTTTTTATGCTTATTTTGATATTGATGAGCGGATTATTTACTCCAATCAACAGTATGGCGGAGTGGGCACAATACATAACAATTTTTAATCCGCTGAAATATTTTATGCAGGTCATGCGCATGGTTTATCTGAAAGGAAGCGGGATTTCAGAACTTGGAACGCAATTTTTTGCGTTGTCCTGTTTTGCAGTATTTTTCAATCTTTGGGCGATTTTAAATTATAGAAAAACGGTTTGATCTAGCTCATTAGCTTTCTAAAAATAAAACGCTATAAAATTCTCAGCTGATTACTAATTGCTTTTTACTAATCACTTCTTCTCTTCTTTTACAAACATATTAAATAACAATCCACCCAATAAACTGCCATAAAGTGTGGAGTTCACAGGTTTTGAGGTTATGGCGCAATTGCCCGAAGCACAACCGACAAAGTGATAATACAAATAACCAGAAATGGCTCCAATTAGAATCCCGATGCTAGTGATAATAATGGCTTTTCGGGTCATGATTTAGTTTTTTCGGTGATTACTTTAATTATGTCACTTGAGCTTAAAACTCCAGATTGCCTCCATAATTGTTTTCCGTTTTGAAAGAGAATCATAGTTGGAACACCGCGAACTTGGAATTGTGCTGCTATTTGCTGGTTTTTATCCACATCAATTTTGATGATGGAGATTCGGTCACCTAAATTTTCTTTGACTTGTTTCAAAATAGGTGCCAATGTTTGGCATGGTCCACACCAAGTTGCAAAAAAGTCAACCAAAACTGGTTTTTCGGATTGAATGATATCGTTGAAAGTACTCATTTTTTGGTATATTTATTTTTAGGAATTGCACAGCCATTAGTTCCACAACCTGTATTAAAAATAGCCTGAATAAAGAAAAATAATCCAAAGGCGATGAAGAACCATTCGTGTGTATAGTAGGCTTGAGCGAATAAGAATACTGCAAAAGCCAATCGAAAAATTCGCATTACATGCCAGTTGCTAAATAGTATATCTTTCATTTTTTATAGTTTCTTTCCAATTTTATATT
>DATEOV010000606.1:0-3471 GCA_035273645.1 Flavobacterium sp.
CAGTTCTGTCTTATAAAGAGAAAACAACAAAATCAAACAAAAAACCTCAGGACAATCCTGAGGTTTTTTCTATTTATTTATCCGTTTTTAATCGCCAGAGCGTTTCTATAAACACATCTACATCCTGACAGGTATTATAAAACGCTAATGAGGGGCGAACAGTTGTTTCAACACCCATTCTTCTTAAAATAGGCTGGGCACAATGATGTCCCGTGCGCACCGCAATTCCTTCCCTATTCAATGCTTTTCCAACCTCATCATTAGTAAACCCTTCCAAAGTAAAAGAAAGCACGCTCGCTTTATTTGCTGCAGTGCCTATCAATCGTACTCCCGGAATCTGTTTGAGCAAATGCGTTGCATATTCCAACAAATAATGTTCATACTGACCAATTGCTTCAATCCCAATTTTCGAAATGTAGTCAATGGCGGCGCCAAGTCCTATCGCATCTGCTATATTTCCGGTACCTGCTTCAAAACGATTGGGCGCTTTATGATATTTGATTTCCTCAAAAGTCACATCTTGTATCATATTCCCTCCCGATTGATAGGGTTCCATTTCGTTCAGTAAATCTTCTTTTCCATACACAACGCCAATTCCTGTTGGCCCAAACAATTTATGTCCAGAGAAAACAAGCCAATCGGCATTGAGATAGCGAACATCCACCTTCATGTGAGAAACAGACTGTGCCCCGTCCAAAAGCACTTTGGCTCCGACGGTATGTGCCATTTCAACCATTTGTTTAGCAGGCGTAACAGTCCCCAATGCATTGGATACTTGAGTAAACGCAACCAACTTAGTTTTAGAGTTCAATAATTTGGCATATTCATCAAGCAAAATTTGTCCGTCGTCATCCACCGGAATAACTCTCAAAATCAATCCTTTTTTGTCGGCCAAACGCTTCCAGGGAACTATATTGGCGTGATGCTCCAAATGGCTGACAATTATCTCGTCACCCGCCACCAGTTTATGGTTTCCCCAACTTTCAGCGACCAAATTAACTCCTTCGGTTGCCCCCCGAACAAATACAATTTCGTTTACTGAACCTGCATTCAGGAACACCCTTACTTTTTCGCGTGCGGCTTCATAAGCATCCGAAGCTCTTGCTGCCAATTCATGTGCTGCCCGATGGATATTTGAATTTTCATGTTCATAAAAATAAGCAACACGATCGATCACAGTCTTTGGTTTTTGGGTAGTCGCCGCATTATCGAACCAGATTAACGGTTTCCCATTTACTGTCTCGTTCAAAATCGGAAAGTCTTTCTTGATCAAATTGGCATCAAAATTAGACCCAACCCATCCGCTTCTGGATTGTGGTTGAATAGGCACAACAGATGAAATCGCAGGTTTTCTGAAATCAAAAGCAAACGGGTTTTGGTCCAAAAAATAATAACTTCTTTTTTGTTCCAATCCAACTGACCCTTTTTCCAAAGGAATCCCAAAACTAGTATTTACCAAATCCAATGCCGCTTTTAATTCGGCCTCAAAAGAAGCACCTTCATATTCAAATGGTAAATAGGAAGGCTCTTTTTTGTTATTCTGCAAATTCAAATCGGCAAAATCGGTCTGCGGATTTTCCATATTCACGTTATTGCCTGTACCGACAGCAAACGGTGTCTCTCCACTTCCCAAAGCATATTTTGAAGTATCAATACCATTTAAGTTCTGTTCCAAAAAATTAGGATCTGAAATACTCGAAAAAGAATCTCGAGATTCCCCTACAGGAGCTATATTACCATATGACCCAACCGATGGAGATCCACCAAAACCACCCATCGAAGGAGGAGATTGAGAAAAACCCAAAGGGCTTCCAGCCTGATTTGGAACTACAGGCGGTGCATAACCCGATTGAGCCATTAAAGTATCATGACTACTTACCGGAAATATGGTTTCTACCTGACCTAAATTACCGGCTGAGAGGAGTGTTTCGGCTATTTTAGTCGCACGAGGATGTTCATTATGATCTGGACTCAAGGAAATCTCTTTTGGAAATTCGTTGGGCAAGGCACTGAACAACTCATTGGCTAAATGCTGCAAATCCTCAATATTCGGCAATCCGATATTGCTACTATTTGTATTCATGGTACTTATCTATTTGCACATCTTCCAGTACGGCAATTGCATCATCAACAGTAACTACCAAGGAACAATACAACGACACCAAATAGGAAGCAATCGCTTTTTCATTGATACCCATAAAACGAACGGATAATCCAGGAGATTGTTCTCCTTGTAATCCAGGCAAAATAAGTCCAATTACACCTTGACGACTTTCGCCTGTACGCATCAAAATGATTTTAGATTTTCCGTTTTTAATTGGTAATTTATCCGAAGGAATAAGCGGAATCCCTCTCCAAGTTAGGAATTGGGAACCAAACATAGAAGTTGTTGGCGGCGGAACTCCACGACGGGTACATTCACGGCCAAAAGCTGCGATAGCCAACGGATGCAACAAGAAGAAACCAGGTTCTTTCCAGACTTTGGTCAGCAATTCGTCCAAATCATCTGGTGTTGGCGCTCCTGTTCTGGTTTTAATAATTTGAGAAGGAACCACATTACTCAATAAACCATAATCTTTATTATTGATTAACTCGCTTTCTTGTCTTTCCTTAATAGTTTCAATAGCCAAGCGCAATTGTTCCGTAATTTGATTATATGGTTTACTGTACAAATCCGAAACACGGGTATGCACTTCAACAATCGTTTGAACCGCTGCCAAATTATACTCCTTGGGATTATCGATATAATCCACAAAAGTATTGGGAAGTGAGCGTTCATCTCTCGCCGAACAATCCACTTCGATATGTGTCGCATCTTTAACTTTATTCAAACGGTACACCCCTGCTTCTACAGGAACCCAATGCAAAAGATGTGTCAGCCATCTTGGGGTTATTGTTCCCATTTGAGGAACCGAACGGGTTGCAATTGCTAACTGTCTCGCTGCTGCGTCTCCTAACGCAGTTTGCTGTTTTTTTAATTCTGCCATTGTTCTATTTATTAAGTTATATCTAATATTACTAAATCACGGACAAGGTTGATTCAAAATAACACAACATGTACATAATCATGTCAAGCAATTTCAAACCAAATCAAAAAGAGAAGAGCCAATTTCAAAGAGAAGTTTCATTGACCATTAATCAGAAAAGCATAACTCCCAAAAAAACTGTTTGTAATCAAGATTGCATAAAAAAAAAGAATGTATTATTTTCTCCACTAATTTAACACAATTATACAACTACCACAATAACAATAGTTTAAATAAATTAAATTTTAATACTAAAAAAGGAAGGGGAATTTAATTACCTAGGGTCGATTATTGTTTTTGGAGCAGGAACATTAGGCTTTTTGTCAACATTGTCCCTTTTTCCGTTACAATCTCCCGAAAAAAATCGGGAGGATTTTCACTTCAACCGGGGCTAAGGGTGAGCATTCTGCCTTTTTGCCATCATCTAAAAAAGAAAAGGAGTAAG
>DATEOV010000607.1:0-2547 GCA_035273645.1 Flavobacterium sp.
CATCAGCACAATCAGTATACTTACCGCTCTCATAAATGCCATAATCTTGGCTAAACCTCTTAAATCGTCTTCTCCCTGCATTTTTCAAATATTAAATGTTCGGTCGTTAATTTAAAGGATGTGCAGAGTGGCTATAAAAAAGTGGCAGACATTAGCGGTGCGTGACAGTGTTTGGCGTTAATTGGTTCCAATCAAGTTCAGATTTTATAACGATTTTTTTATTAAATTTAAACTCTTGATTTTTTTGACTTACTCATCAATTTAATAATCAATATTAAAGGAAATAATATGAATTGGAATAATCCTGATGCTGATCCTGGAGAAAGTGAAGAGGAATATGAAGCTCGGAAAAGAGAAGAAAGTGAGGCTGCTACAGGGCTAATGTTTATGGTCGTTGAGGGTTTTATTTTTGTCTTAAAAATAGCTGCTATTTTCGGTATGTTTTTTTATGCCGGATTTTTACTGTCTCAAAAGTTCTGGGGAGTGGAAACCGACAAATTTAAAATTTGGAGTTTCTCCTTATTATTTACCTACCTTATTTTCTGTATTATTTATTTCTTTAAAGGAACTATCATTGGCTTGCAGACAAAGAACAGGAAATTATGGATATTACCGTGGGTAATCTGTGTGTTAATATGCTGTATTATTCCCGCATTTATAGTAAAAGCATTCGTTGCTGGTATGTTCAATCTAACAGAACGACAAGGTTTATTGTGTATTGGATTGAGTTGGGGAGCATTTGTACTTTTTTCATTATATGTTTATGGTATTTATCAGTTCAAGACACCAACTGTTCCGAAGATTTTGTACTGGAGCTATGCTTTGGGATTGAAAGTATCTTTATAATCATGAGTTCAAAATAAACAACAAAATCTACTGACCTCTTTTACGTTTTCTCTTCTTTTTCATCTTATTGGCAAAATCCTGTTCTTCGTAATCTTCACCCTGTGCTTCGGGAAGTAAGGCACTCAATGTTTCGATCAAACCATCTTCATGTTTTTTTGAAGTATTCAGGAAGTCGAACAAATGATGTGGTTGTTCTGCAGGAAGATCTGTGTCATTTGGTTTTGATATTTTAGATTGTAGTTCAACTGGCTTTTTAATGTCGGGTTTGATATTATGGTTCCAATAATCATTTAAGGTATTGGCAGAAAGTTCTTTGCCTAAACGTGAACCGTTCCAAATTGCTTTAGAATAATGGTCTATAAAAGTTATTCCGTAAATACGCCCTGTGTCATTTCTCCGTACCACTACGTTAATGCCCTGTTCACCTAATCGTTTTTTAAAAGCCTGCTCATCACTTGTTGATTGCAGGGCAATGGTAACAGTAGCTTTAATGGTTGGCTTTGTCGGGTGGTCTTTCAAAGCCTCTTTGCTTTTTGCAAAATGTAATTCCAAAGTCGGTAGTCCTGCATTCTTTCCGAATAAGGAAGCCTTGAACGGATGTCCAGCTCTTTCTCCTTTTTCATTTAAAGGAATGTACAATAAGCCTTGGCGAATTTTTCCCTGCAGTTCTGTCTCTAATTTTTCAATAGTAATATTGAACAGGGAAAGTAACGCATTGTATTCTCCCAACGTTTGGAATTGATAATACGTAGGCAGGTGACGGACAACCGAAGCAATCTGACTTTTTATGTCTTCTGTTTTATAATTCACTGGATGGAAAATATTTTCGTTTTGTGTATGTTTTTTCTCCGTAGCAGATATCAGTTCGTATTTGTTTTCGAGTTCACGACATACATTCATAGATCGTCTTTTTTCGAACTTATCCGAAATCTTTTTACCTTCTTCATTCACACAAACTGATACAATATGAATATGAGTGCGATCAATATCAGTGTGTTTGAATACTACAAAAGGCTGTTCTCCATAACCCAGTTCCTGCATATAATCCTGAGCCATTAGTTTGAACTTTTCATCACTTACATTATCCTTTGGGTCAGGATTGAGAGAAATATGCAAAGTTGGCTTTTCGGTATTGCGGTTAGCTATAAGGTAAGTTTCGAAAGATTGGGCTAATTGTGCAACAGAATACTGTCCATTAGGTGTTTCAATTATTCTATTGGTAAGTAGAATTTGACCATTTTCCTTCTCTACTTTTAGCTGATTGTATGCCAATGCTCCATATAAATTGCTCCCTCTTCCAATTTTTGCTATCATTTCAACACTATTTTTTCAAATGTTTTGTTTCAAATTCTTCGGTTATCTGAATGATTTTTTGGCATAATACCGCCATTTCAGCCGTCTGTTTTTCTAATTTGTAGAGAAACGCAGCAGCTTTTTTATCGGAAAAATGACGGTACAACAACTTCACAATCTGATTGTAATTCACGCCTATTGAGCGAAATTGACTGTGAAACGAAGTCAATCGCATATAAAAATCAACCGTTCCTTTATCAATTTTAACCGATTTCACCTCTTTTCCAAACATTACGGAAATAATGAATTTTGCTTTATTGGTCATTCCCGATGCTTCAAAAAGAGATAATAATTTGACATTTTCTTCGTCCGTAAGACGAAAAACGTGGCGGTGAATACTAGGATCAC
>DATEOV010000608.1:0-3288 GCA_035273645.1 Flavobacterium sp.
ATTTAGACTTTATAGGCTAAAAGTATTGGAGTTTTATAGTATCAGTGAGCTTTAGTTCTTTTCGGGGATTTATCCCTCTAGCTTCGCAGAAAGTTCAAACCATCTTTCCTCTTTGCTTTCAATTTTCTTGATGAGGTTTTCCAATTCTCTAGCTTTCTTTTCAATATCCGTATCGGCTACTTTTCCATCTGAGAATAACTGCTCAATTTTGGTTTTATCAATTTCAAGATCCTTAATTTCTTTCTCGATTTTCTGAAATTCTTTTTGCTCGTTGAAAGTTAGGTTTCCTGTCGGATTGTTTTGTTTCCATTCTTTTTTCTCCGTTTTGTTGTCTTCTTTTTGGGCAACATCGGTACTGTCTTCATAAGCTCTAAAGTCAGAGTAATTTCCAGGGAACGTTTCAATCTCTCCTTGACCTCTAAAAACGAATAACTGATCGACGATTTTATCCATAAAATAACGGTCATGCGAAACCACTACTAAACATCCTGGATAGTCCAAAAGGAAACTTTCCAATACGTTCAAAGTCACAATGTCCAAATCATTTGTAGGCTCATCGAGAATCAAAAAGTTTGGATTCTGAATCAAAACTGTACACAAATACAAACGTTTTAATTCACCACCGCTCAATTTTTCTACATAATCGTATTGCTTTTTGGCATCAAAAAGAAAACGCTCCAATAATTGCGAAGCTGAAATCAATCGGCCTTTCGTTAACGGAATAAATTCTCCGTATTCTTTGATTACATCGATTACACGTTGTCCCGGTTTTGGGTTAATTCCGCTTTGGGTGTAATAACCAATTTTGATTGTCTCTCCCACAACCACTTTTCCAGAATCTAAAGGTAAGTTTCCTGTCAAAAGATTTAGGAAAGTAGATTTTCCAGTCCCATTTTTACCTATGATTCCTATACGTTCTCCACGTTGGAAGTCATAATTGAAATTATCGAGAATAACGTGATCTTTAAACTTTTTGGAAATTTTGTGAAGCTCAATAATTTTGCTTCCCATACGTTCCATATTAATCTCAAGCTCCACTACATTTTCTTTTCTGCGACTTTGGGCTTTTTCTTTAATGTCGTAAAAATCATCCTGACGTGATTTCGACTTGGTCGTTCTAGCTTTGGGTTGACGACGCATCCATTCCAATTCTTTCACAAACAAGTTTTGCGCTTTATCAACACTAGCATTTTCCGAGGCGATGCGCTCTTCTTTTTTCTCTAAGTAATAGGAATAATTTCCTTTGTATTGGTATATTTTTCCGTTGTCCAGTTCAATGATTTCGTTACAAACACGCTCCAAAAAGAAACGGTCGTGTGTCACCATGAATAACGTGATATTTTCTTTGGCAAAATAACTCTCTAGCCATTCGATCATTTCCAAATCCAAGTGATTTGTTGGTTCATCCAGAATTAATAAATCGGGACGGTTAATCAAAATGATGGCAAGTGACAATCTTTTTTTCTGTCCACCCGAAAGGCTTTTTACTTTCAGTTTAAAGTCTTCCAACTTCAATTTGAACAAAATTTGTTTGTATTGTGTTTCAAAATCCCAAGCATTATGGCGATCCATAGCGTCAAAAGCCTTTTGGTATGCTTCCTCGTCTTCTGGATTTTCTAATGCTTTTTCGTAAGCCTCAATTACTTTCAAGCTCTCATTGTCCGATGCAAAAATACTTTCCTCGATCGTCAGTTCATCTTGTAGTTTATTGTCCTGTGACAAAAAAGCCATTCGGATGCTTTTTCGAAGTACAACTTGTCCAGTATCAGGTTCATCAAAACCATTGATGATGTTCATAATAGTGGTTTTACCCGAACCATTTTTGGCAATAAAGGCAATTTTTTGGTCTTTGTTGATTCCAAAGGAAATGTCTTTGAACAGCGTACGCTCCCCAAAAGACTTAGATATATTTTCTACTGATAGATAATTCACAAGGCTAATTTTTTTGCAAAAGTAAACTATTATAACACTATTAGCGAATAGTTTATTTTGAAACGTGAATTAACCTTTAACAATTCAACGATTAAACAGTTTAACGACTCAACGATTTAGCCTTTTTTTTCTTTTTCAAATAGGGACTCAAATCGATTTGGTGTATTTCCTGCGGATTGTAGATAAAGTTATTTTTTGTGGCTTCGTTCGTTACATAAAATAGAAGCCCGTTTTCGGTAGTGATTGCTTCTATCTGATGAAATAGTAACGAAAGTTTTATTTTTCTTTTATTTCCTGTCGAAAAATCATTGTTTTTATAGCCATACAAAAGATAAACAAAAGGCTGCAGAAAATGGGAATACCCACACAAAACAACCCCTTTTTCTTGAGGCAACAGGGTTGCACCAGTTATCAAACCTTCCACATTCAACGTTTCTTTTAGTTTTGCAATATGGGTTCCGGGGTTTTTGGGTAAGCTGTACACACTCGTTTTCTCGGATTCCCACTGTTTCGTAAATAAGTAAATACTGTCCTTCGAAACGACAAATGCTTCACAGTCAAAATTGGTGGTGTTTGCCTCTATTTTAGTATCAAAATCGTTTTGGTTGCTATACGAAAATGAGATGGTGTCAATCACGGGTGCTGGATTTAGGATGGACTTTTTTTCAATTCGCAAAATGTATAAATCTTTCCGGTTTCCAGCGATATTGTTTCCAAAATCTCCTATGTATAGATAGGAGCTGTCCTGTGAAATTTCTTCCCATTCGTTGTTTTTTACTCCTTCAAGATTGATTTTTTTCTTGATTTTTCCTTTGGTATCCATTCCATAAAGCGTAGTGCTCATGTCATCATTATGTGTCCATAATAAATTTTCGGAAGTAATCAAACCCGAAGTTTCTGCAATGGAGTCACTTAATTTTTTGGTGAATTTCACTCTGATTTTTGTGGAAACATACTCACAACTTCCATCATTTTCGATTGCTTTTGGATTGTAATTCTCTGCAAGACCATCTGTACACCCTTTGGTCTGGGCGTAAGAAACAGATATAAAAAGGAAGAAAAGAATAAAAATTTTTCTCATACCGCAATTCAATGAAAATCAAAAGAAAGTTATTAAATAAAAGTATACAATCCTAAATTTGATAAATAAAAAGGCTTGGAGCGAATGATTGGGCTTTTTCGGAAAAGATCGTTCCCGCTATCCGTTGCAATCTCCCGAGAAAAATCGGGAGGATTTTCACTACTATAGGGGCTAAATAGGTTTTATTGTTTTTGATATTTTTTTCTTCAGCAAGCTTGTCGGCGCTTAGTAATATGACTTAAATATACTTATGTAACTTATATGTTTTCAATTTT
>DATEOV010000609.1:0-3595 GCA_035273645.1 Flavobacterium sp.
TGTTTAATGTTATTATCTTGCGAAAAAACACTGACGCTACATAAAAAAAGCGCTATAACAATTAATCTAGAATACTTCATCATTTTTTTATTTTTTTCCTCATTTTTAACAATACACGCATTTTTTGAGGGGGTTATTACATTTGCTGTATTTGTATTTCAAAATTTTTTTTTGAAGAATTACAAATATAGCTCATTAAGTAGAATTGAAAACTAAAATCCTGCTAAAATTCTTAAGAAAAACACAATTTCTATCCTTTCGTCGTCAATTTTAACTTTTTATAAACATTTTTAAATTTCTCACAAACTTTCCAAAATTGCCACATAATGGAATACTGTGCCCAAAAGCACGAAGAAATGCCAAATAGTATGAAAGTAATTTTTATGTCCTTTTACATAAAAAAAAACTCCAACAGTATAACTCAGTCCGCCAGCAAGAATCCACAGAAATACTGAAAAAGGCATGACTCCCCACAAAGGTTTTATCACAAAAACAATCATCCAGCCCATCAATAAATACAGCGCAACCGAAACAAATTTAAAACGGTCAACATAGAAAATCTTAAAAAAACTTCCCAGTAAAACTATCGACCACATTATTCCCAGAAAAATCAAAGCGGTTTCTTTGTTCAGATAAATCACCATCAGGGGTGAGTAGGTTCCTGCAATTAGATAATAAATACTAATGTGATCTGCAATTTTAAACAACTGCTTCGTTTTTTCTTTTTGTGCCAAATGATACAAAGACGAAAATGAATACACCAATAACATTCCTATTCCAAAAACAATAACGGAAGATTCGGTAATTAAATTGTGCTGTCCGCTTGATTTCATAAGAAGGAACGGCATTCCGATTAAACAAAAAAGCACACCAAGAGCATGTGAAATTCCATTGGCTAATTCTTCTTTGCGCGTTTGTATTCTTACTTCCATTACAGTCTGCTTTAATAGTTTTTATTTCATTAAAGATACGATTTCATCATTTAATTTCAACCATACACAGGCATAAGCTTTTTAAAATTCTGTTCAGTTTACACCATACAATTTTTTTATAGTAAGATACATTTGCCGAGCTTCTTGTGGAAATCTCTCCTCTAATATTGTGAAAAGCAGCATATTTAAATAAACTCTCGCAAAGCTGCAGACACGCAAAGGTTAGGGCAGTTTCTTTGCACCTTTGCGTCTTTGCGAGAATTTGACTTGCAAACCCAACTACAATGATAAAAACCCCACAACTCAAAATAAACAATCTAGTACTTTACTTATATATTTAACAAAACACACAAATAATGAAAGAAAAAAACTATGTAAAAAAGTAAGAATAGTTTAGTTTTGATTTTGTAAACTATTACTACAATAACCAATAAAAAACTATTTATGTCAAATTTGCTTAACAATCGCGTAAACGCAACTGCTACGGCAGCACAGGTAACGGCAGTCAAAGCTGCTTTCCAAACTATTCTAACCAATCTTCCTTTTTTGGTGGGTTTAACTGCCGATGAGAGAAAATCATTAATCACTATTGATGTCAGCAACAAGGCGTTTACAGAAGATGCCATTAATGCGGCGGTAAACAATCCAACGCTTGTTCCTTCCTATCTTTCGGTGGCGAATATGCAAAGTGATTTAACACTTTTTACGCAACTGGATGAAATCTCGGGATTGGCAAACCAGCTTTGTGAGCGTATTGAAGACACCAAAATGCTTACAGGAAGTGAGGCCTACAGTGTGGCACTCGCGTTGTACAAAACCTTTGGGTCGGCAGCCGATGCCGGAGTTCAGGGTGCCGACAGCATAGTCGATCAACTCAAAAAACGTTTCCCAAGCAACAGCAGTACAGGAACTACTGCAGCACCTCCTGCACCCGTACAATAACAACCATTGCAATGCTAAACTGGCCCCATTATGCTATGGGGCTTTTTTTACCGAAATAGTGAATCAAAAAACGACCTATGGGGCTTGTTTTATAGTGCTAATAGGAGTGCTTTTGGTTACTAATGCACCCACAAAAACACCATTAACCCCCTACAAATAAGGGTCAAACCTCCCTCCTTTAGGGAGTATAGCCCCTCTTTTGATGGAGCAACACCCCTGCTTTATAGTACCCATACACCCTATAAATAGCAGTATAGGTACTGCTTTTAGGGAATATAGGGGTGAATAATGGGGTGGTTTGATCACTTTTATGGGTATGAACTATTTAAAAAAAGACTATTATGACAGACAACAATAAAAAACACAGCCTCGACAGGGGCGATCAGTACCCGCAGGTGGGGAATTTTATCAATTACCACATTTCACAGCAGCTTGTATCCAAAGCAGATGTAGCCAGAGCGCTGAACATACGCCCCAAAGGACTGGCAGCCTATTGCAAAAGAGATACGCTGCAGTTTGCCGTTTTATGGAAACTAAGCTTGGCATTGAAACACAATTTTATCGCTCAATTGGGCGAATACCTGCCCTATCGTTTTGAAACCATTCGCGAAAAAGCCTTAAAAGAAGAACTTGCCCAGAAAGAGGCCATCATACAAAAAATGGAAATCCAGATGGAGACCCTACGGGAATTGATTAAAAAATAATAACGAATTGGAATTGTAGGGAAATCAATTATATTTGGCTTTATAAAAAGTGTGTATTATATCACACTTATACACCCGTTTTTGGGTGGATATGTATGATTGAGTCACACATATATACTAGTTGGCGGTAATGCAAACGTAAATAACGAATTAAGCGTGAAAATTTAAAAAATGAAATATCAATATAGATACTTAAAAGCCACAATGATTTTCTGCCTAATTGGCTTTTTTATTCCTGGATTCACTGCAATTTTATTATTGGGCATCCAAATGCTTTTAACCGAAATTGGAATGGAATGTGCAAATTCGTGGAAATTAATTTGGACTGGAACTTGGATTGGAATGATTTTATTACCTATTTTATTTTTTAGATATTTAAATGGAAAATCAACAGTGCCTTATCAAAAAATAAAGACAAACTTAATTTTATTTAATTTGTTTGAATATATCTTCATACAAGCTAGCCTTGCTTCACTTTTTTCAAATGGAAATACTTTATGTTACGGTAGCGGTGGCCAAAATGGAATTGAGTTTGCTTTTACCGCTTGGCTTGCTTTACCAATTTTAATTATTTTCAGCTATTTTTTTGAATATCACACCGAAACAACAATCGCAGAATAAACGCACTACCGCCAACAGCCACTACAACGGATTTGGGCATTTGGCTTAATGGAAAAATGGTCTTGTATTTGGAATATTTGGCAAATCCTAAAATATGGCTTAATTTAATCCCAAACCCGCTGTAGTGCCAGAACGTCAGGCTGTGAAAAAACCTCTTTTTTCTATTAAATCCTTCAAAATTGATGACACTACAATTCAAATAAAGCCTTCTGAGAAGGCTCTTTTTTTAGGTAGCAAATTTCATTGAATTTAAACTACGTCTTGCAGTTAGCTTTAAATAACTCGTTTTTATTAAAAACAAGATTTTTCCCTTGTAAGGAGAGTTCCATTTTTGAAGTTTGGCAATCAATTCGGGAACGCCGAGTATATTGATACTGCGTTTGATGTTATAAACTA
>DATEOV010000610.1:0-12680 GCA_035273645.1 Flavobacterium sp.
GCCATTATAATCCAATTTTCTAGTTCTTCCTGAATCTTGACCTCCATGACCATCAATAGAAGTAATTACTGAGCTATCATTAGTAGGAGTTGATGTTTCTGGTGTAGTAAAAGAAGTTAAAGCCATTACCACTGTAAATAATCCGATTGTTAAGGTAGTTCTTTTCATGATTTTAAGGTTTTATGTTTTTTAAAAGTTTTACGATTTCTGATCCCTTTTGCAGGAATTTCTTTTGTAAAACTACATAGTAAAACCTTAAATTTTCTTACAGTGAAGAGCCTTTGTGGTAATTGGCATTCATTTGTTAGTGAATGGATATCAAATCTTGGTAAATAGCTTATTTTTAGACTTCTATGTAATTTTCGTTGGAAAAATCACTTATGATAAAGTCTATATTTTTCTTATAGGACTTTGAAAATGGAAGTTTTATAGTGGTATTTTTAATATAGCAAACAGAGTTACCAGTGTGGATTCTAGCTATATAGTTGCGGTTGATTATATAACTATTGTGGATTCTAATAAATGGGATTGATAGAACTGCTTCAAAATGTTTTAAAGTTTTGAAAGCGGTAATTACTTCACCATTATTTAAATGAATATCGGTTGAGTTATTATCGGCTTGTAAATAACAAATGTCTTTAGAGTCAATATAACGATGATCTCCATAGGATTTAATGCATAAAACAAGATTTTTTTTCTTATTTGTAGTTTCAATGGCTGTATTTAATGGAGTATTTTCTTCTGGACTTGGAGCTTGAATTAAAATGATTTCATCATCACAATTTGATTTTTTTAGTTTTAAGATTAATTTTTTAAAATCGAGACTTATTAATGGTTTTATCAAATAATCGGTTACTTCGTATTGTATTGCTTCAAAGGCTAAATCTTTTTTTGATGTAGTTATTATGATTTTTGGAATAATTTTTAAGTACCTATACAATGCATCAATTAGATTCAAGGAAAGATTACTCTTTTTGTTGGTTGGGTCAATTTCAAGAAAAACTAATTTTGGACTATGCTCAATGATAAGATTTAAAGCATCTGCATAATTATATGCGGCTGCTATAAAATGAAGCTCTGAAAAACTAGCTGTAATAGCTTTTGTTTCCAAAACACTTTCAGGATCATCGTCAATTATTATGTACGAAAAATTCATTAATAGCTTTCCTGATTTGGTTAGTTGCGTAACGAACTGTTGTTCTTTTTGTAGATTATTGCTTTAGTTAATTATTATAATTCATTGGGACTAATGAAAAAAACTAGCTAATTGTAATTTCAAAATGGAATTGTTGCTATTTCGACAAAATAAAATTACATAAATCATGTTTTTTTAAACTTAGTTGTTAATATCTATAAAATGAATGTTAATAGATTACGACGAAATGCACATAAATACGATGAACTGCATTTTTTAATTAAGGAAAAACAGTACAAATAGTTTTAGAGTCTTTTGAATTGAAGAATATAAGGGTAAACAAGTGAAGTTGTGTGTTTGTAAACTCAATTACTTTAATATAAAAAGTGCTTCCCAAATGAGAAGCACTTTTTATATATTATGATGAAATGATTACATTTTCATCAACCAATTTTTCATAGAAACTTCATTTTCGATGATTGATTTCAAGTCGGCGATAGCTACACGATCTTGTTTCATCGTATCTCTATGACGAATAGTTACCGTTTGATCTTCGATAGTTTGGTGATCTACAGTAATACAGAAAGGAGTTCCCAAAGCATCTTGTCTTCTGTAACGTCTTCCAACTGCATCTTTTTCATCATATGCTACATTGAAATCCCATTTTAAATCATCGATTATTTTTTTGGAAATTTCCGGTAATCCGTCTTTTTTAACCAATGGTAAAACGGCAGCTTTTGTAGGTGCAAGAACCGCAGGTAATTTCAATACTGTTCTTGTTGAACCGTCTTCTAGAGTTTCTTCTTTTAGGGAAGTAGCGAAAACTGCCAAGAACATTCTGTCTAAACCTACAGAGGTTTCTACCACATAAGGAACATAATTTTGATTCAATTCAGCGTCAAAATATTGTAATTTTCTACCTGAAAATTCTTCGTGTGCTTTTAAGTCAAAGTCAGTTCTGGAGTGGATTCCTTCCAATTCTTTGAAACCAAAAGGGAAATTGAATTCGATATCGGCAGCGGCATTCGCGTAGTGAGCCAATTTTTCGTGATCGTGAAAACGATAGTTTTCTTTTCCTAAGCCTAATGATAAATGCCAGTTCAAACGAGTGGTTTTCCAATGTTCGTACCATTGCATTTCTTCACCAGGACGCACAAAAAATTGCATTTCCATTTGTTCAAATTCACGCATGCGGAAAATGAATTGTCTAGCCACGATTTCGTTTCTAAACGCTTTTCCAGTTTGGGCAATTCCAAACGGAACTTTCATTCTTCCAGATTTTTGTACGTTCAAGAAATTCACAAAAATACCTTGTGCAGTTTCAGGACGTAAATATAAATCCATTGCCGTATCAGCAGAAGCTCCTAATTTGGTGCCGAACATCAAGTTGAATTGACGCACTTCAGTCCAATTCCTTGAACCTGATTCAGGACAAGCAATTTCTAATTCTTCGATTAATGCTTTTACGTCTTCTAAATCACCAGCTCCTAAAGAACGACCCATTCTTTCCAGAATTTCTCTTTCTTTAGCCAGATATTCTACAACTCTTGCGTTGGTAGTGATGAATTCTTGTTCGTTAAAAGCCTCTCCAAAACGAGCTTTCGCTTTTTCGATTTCTTTTTTTGCTTTTAGATTTAACTTTTCAGCATAATCTTCAATTAAAACATCGGCTCTATATCTTCTTTTGGAATCTTTATTATCTATTAATGGATCGTTGAAGGCATCAACGTGACCAGATGCTTTCCAAGTTGTAGGGTGCATCAATATAGCCGCGTCCAGTCCTACGATGTTCTCGTTCATTTGAACCATCGATTTCCACCAATATTCGCGTATGTTCTTTTTTAATTCTACTCCGTTTTGTGCATAATCATAGACCGCACTTAAACCATCGTATATTTCGCTTGACGGAAAAATAAATCCGTATTCTTTTGCATGCGAAACTACATTCTTAAATAAATCTTCTTGTTTTGCCATAATAGTGCAAAAATATAAAAAGGGAAATTAAAAAAAGAAAAAAAATGAAGTTTGAAGAGGAGGTTTTCTTATTTTTATGGATAAATCAATTTTTTTATGCTTAATTCCTTGCTTAATTTATTTTTTCCAAAGGTTTGCGCTGGTTGTAAATCATTTATAGGTACTAATGAATATATAATTTGTACGGTTTGCCGACATGAATTGCCTTTGACGAACCATCATTTGAATTCCGAAAATGAAGCATTCAAAAAGTTTTATGGTCGAATTCCGGTCGAACACGTTTCGGCATTATTGTATTTTCATAAGAAAGGAATGGTTCAGGAAATAATTCATAATTTGAAATACAAAGGGCATGAAGAAATAGGAAGCTTTTTGGGCGAATGGTATGCATCCGATTTAAAGGACAATTCCATCATGAATAATGTGGACGTGATTATTCCGGTTCCTTTGCATAAAAAGCGATTAAAAGAACGAGGTTATAATCAGGTTACGAATTTTGGATTAGCCTTGTCCGATAATTTTAAAATCCCATTGAATAATACGATTCTAATGCGCAAAGTATATTCTAAAACCCAATCGAAGAAAAACCTTTTGGGAAGGACAGAAGGAATTGAAACAGTTTTTGATGTTGCTTTCACCGAAGAAGATACCAATAAACATTATCTGCTAATAGATGATGTGCTGACTACAGGAGCCACTCTTGAAGCCTGTTCAAAAGCGTTGTTGAAAATTCCGGGAGTCAAGATTAGTATTCTTTGCATGGCAATGGCACATTCCTGATGTTGTATTCGATATTTGGTTCTGCACTAAAGGTGAATCTTTGTCAAAGTTCAAAACTTTGACAAAGATGAAATTCCATCCGTAGAACATCTTGATCATGTGCGTGAAGGATGGGAGCAAGTTACCGAAGTAACGTGGACAGCCAGACAGCGTTGAGGAAAGGGGCTGTATAAGCGCTACGAAAAGTAAGCCCCTTTTCTCAACGGTGACACGCCCAACTTATTTTTGAACGTAGGTTTTGAAATACCCACATTCGTTGATGATTTCTTTATAGTACTTGGTTTTTGAATAATTGGCTTTTATGTTTTTGAAGCCTTGCCAAGCGAGAAAATTAGTTTTGTCGTCCTGAATGTCCCAAGTGGATAAATTAAGCGAATAGTATTTTTTGTTGTAATAATCGTTGCGTTCACATTTGGCCAGCATGTATTGCGTTTTGGCTCTTTGTTCATTGTTTTTAGAGGCTAAAAATGCTTTTTCATAATAAGCTTTCGCCAAAGAGCAGTTGGTAATCATGTCCCGAATTGGATCTCTGAAAAAATCGGGAGTTGAGCCAGAACCAGCAATATTTCCTTCATAAAACAGTCTGCCGTTACCAAAATGAGTGATGTTGTAAAAGGCATGACCGAGCAAAAGACTGTTGTTGTACACATCGATTTTTTTCTCAACATTATCCTGCATTTTTTGGATAGTGGTTAGAAAATCAAGCATAGTATATTTCTTTTTTTGAGCGGCTTGATGGTCGCAATCGTGGCAGTCTTTGATGTTGCCCAGAAATGGATTTCCATAAAAAACAGTGTTTTGAAGCTTATCCGATTGTTTTATAAACGCAATAGCTTCTGGAATTTTGTTTTCGAAAGTGGCTTTAACTCCTTGAAAATAGTTAATGTCGGCCAATTTAATTTCATAAATAGAAGCTCCAATTTTTTCTAATTCGGTTTTGTTTGCTTTGGATAAAAAAGCTTTCATGTCCAGCAATTGTTTTTCATTATCATAAAAATTGGATTCATGATTGAAAACTTCGGTTATTACGGTATTTTTTTGAGTGCGGTATAATGCTGCCAAATAGTTTTTGCTCCAAGCAGAAGCATTTTCATAGCGGAAACTTTCAATAGGCTTTTTAGGCAATTCAAAATACAACCAAGATAAATCAGCCAAGATGGTTTTCTCGTTTTCTGGATTCAGTTGGTCTATTTTACTGAGGTTATTTACAAAACGTAACAGTCTTACTTGATCAACGCCCAAAGGAGTTTTTGGTATTTTGCTTTCGGCTTTGTCAAAATTCTTGTCGGCTTGTTTGAAATTTCCATTTAAGGTTTCTAGATAACCTGCAGCCACATTCCATAAATATGGTTTTGAAGTTTTGCCCGATTCTGCTATTTTGTTAACCAAATTGATTGTCGATTTACGGATGCTGTCTTTGGTTCTTTTTTTATTTTCAAGTACTGTTTTGTCTTTGAAAGATTGATCTATTTTGTTTTCCTGATTATTGATTAATCGGGTCAATAAAAAATCAAGGTGTTGGTTTTTTGGTTGCAGTTTGTAGATTTCGGCTATGGCTTTTTCATCATCATTATAATAGCCTTGAATAGCCCAAAGTGCTGCTTTTTCATCATCGGTTTTAGCCATTGACAGCGATTGTTTCCAGTCTTTTTGTTCTTGTGGATGAAAACAATAGGCTGAAACCACTCTCATAGTTGGGCATTTATCAAAAACCTGACTGTAGAGAAAATTGGATTTGGCATAATGTTTTTGTTTATATTCTACTCCAGCTACGTAGGCTAACGCTCTGTAATACAAAGTATTTTTTGGAATTGATTTTTCTGTTTGATAAAAGAAAGATACACCATTTACCTGACGATCACTGTAAAAACTAGCTTTAATAGCCAAAAACCAATATCTGTTTTTCAGGAAAGGATCCTTAGCGTCGCTGTATTTTTTTTCAATTGATTTGATCCAATTGCCATCGGTTAGGAGCTGAGGTTTTGTTGTTTCGTCATAATTCCAAGAATCGAATTGTTGGGTGGAATAGGTTTCAACAAATTGAGCATCACTCAAAAACATTAGAAATTCCTTTACTTTACTATCGTTTATGTTGAATTTTTTATTCCATTTTTCAGTCCATTTATTTGTCTTTCCTTTTTTATAAAAAATGTTCAAATCGGCTACATCTGTACTGCTTGAATCAGTTAAGAAAAAGGTTAGGTCTTTTTCGTTTATTTTGCCTTCTAGATAGGTCGACCAGTCTTTTATATTCTCGGAGTTGAATCGTGTGCGATGTTCAGTGTCAAAACCAATTCCATAAAAAACATCAGTTGATAAGAAAAGTGGAGAGTAGGATTTGTCCACAAAAGTTTCGGGTGTGAAGTTGGAATCAAACGACCAACCCCAATCACCATCTGCGCATGCATAAATTGTTCCGTAAACTAAAAGCGCAAGAGCACTAAAAGCAATTAATAATTTTTTTAAAAAGGGCTGTATCATATTTTTTTAAATTGAAATCGTCAAGATCATAAAAGATAATTTCTTTTGGATTTTGAGCTGTATTTTCCTCAAGATTATCTGCCATTTCTAGCAAATCGTTTTCTGATATTGTTTCTATTTTTATCTGATCGTTTTGTTTATAAAAAACACCGCCTTTAAAATTAGAATTTACAACGGTAAACCAATTGCTTTTTGTAAGAACAAAACTACTGTTATTTTTTAGATTATCGATATCAATTTTGTTTCTCAAACCAATTATTTTTCCATCTCTTATATGAATGCCCCAGGAATAAATAGGCAATGCAATGTCTATAGGTAAAGGATAGCTTTTTAGACTTGATAAATAACGATTGGCAATGTTTAAATCGTATATTGAATTTAAGGAATCAGTTGCTATTTTACCCATATTGTAGTACATCAATACACCTCTGTCTACATTTGGGATTTTTGTTTTCTTAAAATATTTTATCTGATGGAGGCGAATGGTTGCCGATAGTTTTTTATTGGAGACCTTTTTAAAAGCATCTATAAATCGCAAGTAATTGTCTTTACTTTCAAGAGTCCAATCACAATCGATTTGGATTTCCTGAATGGTAATATTGTTCTTTGAGTTGATTTGCTGAATGAAACTATTTGTTTTTTGAGCCAAATCCAACACATTTAATTTCTTGTCCAACATCACCTTATTTTTAATGTATACTACAGGAATAATTTCAAAACCTGGAGTTACATCTTCGAAACGGATTGGAGTCCTTGGAAACGGTTTTTGAGTTTTCGGACTCAGGTCAATATCAAAATACCGAATATAAAGTCTCTTAACCTCGTTTGTTGTCAAGGTGTTTTTTTCTTTTGGCGAAAGCCTAAAAATGGTTTTCCAATAATAAAAAGAGATTGTAGGTTGTTCCTGTTGCTGGCAGGAAATAAAGAGACAGAGGATAACACCAAAAATGATTATTTTTTTCAAAGAGAAGCAGTTTTAATAAGTTACTCTTTTCTGTTTTTGGCTCGAGTGTAAGTCCAATAGGCTAGTAAAACCAATATAACAAACGGTAAGTAGGAGCCAATAAGAACACCTATTTGATAGCCTTCATTGGGAGCATTTTTAATTTTTTCGTCTATGTTTGCCTTTTGAAGGAGTAAAAAGAAAGCAGTCATTTTTATTTAATTAAAGCGTTTTTCGTGAAATCGGATAGGACTAGTCTGCCGGAAATGGCTGCTCTTTCCTTTAATAGTTTATCCCAATGTGCAGTTCCTTCCCAAAACACTTTTTTCATTTCATAAAGTGCCTCTGGATTGTAATGGGATAGTTTTTTGGAGAAAGCGGTTACTTCTAGATCTAGTTCTTCTTGGGTTTCCAGTACTTTGGCATATAGTCCTTTTTGGTGAGCCCAAGATGCTGCTTTCCATTCGTGTGCTGCCAAAGTCATTTCGGCCATTGCTGTTTTTCCAATTTTTCGGCTTACTGCTGGTTCTATCACAAATGGGCCAATTCCAATTGCCAATTCTGATAATTTGATGGCACTTTCTTGGGTTGCAATTGCATAATCACAAGCTGCAATAATACCAACGCCGCCGCCGACAGCTTTTCCTTGAATGCGTCCTATGATTATTTTTTTGCAAGAGCGTATAGCATTAATCAAATTGGCAAATCCAGAGAAAAAGCGGGTGCCTTCATCGAGAGTGCTTACTGCAAGCAATTCGTCAAAGGAAGCGCCTGCACAAAAAGCCCCGTTGCCTTCGCTTTTTAAAACAATTACTGAAATTTCGGGATTATCACTCAAAAAAGTAAGCTCATTGGTCAATCGATCCAATAATACTCTAGGGAAAGAGTTACTGGCAGGATGGCCAAACTGCACCGTAGCGATTTTGTTTTCTATGGTTGTTAAGAGTGTTCCGTTTTTATCAGATGTAAGCATAAGGCGTATTTTGATGTAAAGTTAAAAAAGTAACTGAAGCAAAATGTTATTTTTTTGGATTTAAAGAATAGTCTTTTTGAAATTTGCATATTCCTATAATTATATGTTATATTTGCGCCATCTAACTGGGGGATTAGCTCATTTGGCTAGAGCGTCCCGATAGAGTCGGGAAGGTTACCAGTTCAGAATATAAATATTGGGGGATTAGCTCATTTGGCTAGAGCGCTTGCCTGGCAGGCAAGAGGTGACCGGTTCGAATCCGGTATTCTCCACAAAAACCCAAACAATGTTTGGGTTTTTTTATTCCTACTATTTATGTACTGCACTTACATTATTTATTCGACTACACTTAATAAATATTATGTTGGTTCTTGTCAAGATGTTGAAGTACGTCTTCAAGATCATTTGAATAGTAGAAGCAAATACACAAAAGTTGCTAAAGATTGGGAATTAAAATATTTCGAAACTTTCCTTACTAGAAGTGAAGCTTGCCAAAGGGAATTGCAAATTAAAAAGATGAAAAGCAGAAAATATATTGAAAATTTGATAGTGAATAAGAGCTAGAGCGTCCCGATTTTTCATCGGGAAGGTGGTCGGTTCGAATCCGATATTCTCCACACATCAACCCAACCAATGTTTGGGTTTTTTTATGTCTTGTTCTGAAAAAAAACACTATCTGTAATATCTTCAGTAAAACATTCATATTCTCTATGAATTTTAGTTTTTTTTAAGTTAAAACTAATTTTTAACTTTAATTTCCTAAAAAACTTTCCCTATTTTTGTTAGGTACTTAACCTAATAATTTATGAAAAAAATCTTATTTCTGATGGCTGTATCTACTTCAATGGCTTCTTTGGGGCAAAACCAAAAGCAAACACCAATAACATATCCCACGACAGCAAAGGGAGAAACGGTTGATGTTTATTTCGACACCAAAGTAAGCGATCCTTACCGTTGGCTTGAAGACGACAAATCGGCGGAGACAGCTGCTTGGGTCAAAGAAGAAAACAAAGTGACTTACGATTATTTGTCTCAAATTCCTTTTAGGGAGGCATTAAAAGACCGACTCGAAAAACTTTGGAACTACGAAAAAATAAGCGCACCATTCAAAGAGGGAAATTTCATTTATTATTATAAAAACAACGGATTGCAAAATCAGGCGGTTTTGTATCGCAAAGATGCCAAGGGCAAAGAAGAAGTTTTTCTGGATCCAAATGTTTTTTCAAAACTGGGAACAACTTCATTGGGCGGAGTTAATTTCTCCGAAGACGGTTCAAAAGTAGCCTATTCCATCTCTGAAGGAGGAAGCGACTGGCGAAAAGTAATATTGATGGACGTCAACAACTTCAAAAAATTGGAAGATACTTTGGTTGATGTTAAATTTAGCGGTGTGTCTTGGAAAGGAAATGAAGGATTTTATTATTCTAGTTATGATAAGCCAAAAGGAAGCGAATTATCGGCAAAAACAGACCAGCATAAATTGTATTACCATAAATTAGGAACTGCTCAAAAAGACGATCAAGTTATTTTTGGTGCAGACCAAAAACGCCGTTATGTAGGCGGAGGCGTAACCGAAGACAATCATTATCTAGTGATTACTGCTGCCAATTCTACTTACGGAAACGAATTATACATTCAGGATTTGACCAAACCCAACAGTCCTATTATAACGATTGTGGATAATTTTAACAGTGACAACAACATCATTGAAAACGAAGGCGGAAAATTATTTATAGAAACCGACTTGAACGCTCCCAACAAACGTATTGTGAGTGTGGATATCAGCAATCCAAAACCAGAGAACTGGAAAGACGTTATTCCTGAAACCGAAAACGTTTTGACACCAACAACTGGAGCTGGTTATTTCTTTGCCAATTATATGAAAGATGCCGTATCGATTGTGAAGCAATACGATTACTCGGGTAAATTAGTACGCGAAATTCAATTGCCAGGATTGGGGACGGCTACTGGATTTGGAAGCAAGAAAGACGAAAAAACACTTTATTATTCTTTTACCAATTATATTACACCGGGAACTATTTATTCTTTTGAACCAAAAGCAGGGAAATCGGAAGTTTATGATAAGCCAAAAGTTGATTTCAAAAGTGAGGATTACGTTTCTAACCAAGTGTTTTATACTTCCAAAGACGGAACGAAAGTCCCAATGATAATCACACACAAAAAAGGCCTAAAACTCGACGGGAAAAACCCAACCATTCTTTATGGATACGGTGGATTCAATATTAGTTTGACGCCAAGTTTTGGTATTTCGAATGCTGTTTGGATGGAAAATGGCGGAATCTATGCAGTGGCAAATCTTCGCGGAGGTGGAGAATATGGCAAAAAATGGCATGATGCAGGAACCAAACTGCAAAAACAAAACGTCTTTGATGATTTCATAGCTGCAGCCGAATACCTGATTGCACAAAACTATACGTCTCCTAATTATTTGGCCATCCGTGGCGGATCCAACGGCGGATTATTGGTTGGAGCTACCATGACCCAACGTCCCGATTTGATAAAAGTCGCTTTGCCGGCTGTGGGCGTGATGGACATGTTGCGCTACCACACCTTTACCTCTGGAGCCGGTTGGGCTTTCGATTATGGAACCTCGGCAGACAGCAAGGAAATGTTTGAGTACCTAAAATCGTATTCCCCAGTTCAAAATGTGAAAGCAGGCGTTCAATATCCTGCTACTTTGGTCACAACTGGCGATCACGACGACAGGGTAGTTCCGGCACACAGCTTCAAATTTGCTGCCGAGTTGCAGGAAAAACAAACAGGAACCAACCCTGTTTTAATCCGAATTGATATCAACGCAGGTCACGGCGCCGGAAAATCACTCGCAGCAACCATTCAGGAAATCTGCGACATCCAAGCCTTCACACTCTATAACATGGGATTTACAACATTGTCAACAATAAGTAATCCATAGTATAATATGAAGCTTGATCCTGCTGTACGCTGCAAGCTTTTTCATAAAAATGCCCTTTTTCTAAGAATAAAAAGGAGCTTCCGCTGGTCGCTCTTTTTATTCAAGAAAAAGGGCATTTTATTTCAAAAGGCTTTTCGCTTCCATCAGGGCTAGGGTATCCCTTTTCATAAGAAACATTTCATTTGGAAAATGGTTATTTAATTTAGCTCAAAGTTTGTGGTTTATTGCAATTAGAAAAAAGCAGAATGTTAATTCTTAGCCCAGATAGAAGTGAAAATCCTTATAAGCCGGGGTTCGGCTTATAAGATTGCAACGAATTGCTTCGCCAGTTCGGCTTTCAGCCTCGTGTGCGGGACTATATTGCCCAAAAGCGCTAATGTTTCTGCTCCTAAAACAACAAACCAACTCCATTTTTGATGCTTTTTTCGCCTTTGATCATAAGCGAAATCGTTAGAAACCACTTGTTATTTATTATCTTAACAAATTGATGCTTTCATGATGAATATCATTCTTTTAAGGGACTAATTCGTTAAATTTGAGAGTAAAATTAACAACCGCATTTATATGGAAATTGTTGCCAAACCAAACAAATATGAACTGGGAGAAATGCTCCTGGAAATAGGCTCCCTACTCATCGTTTCAGGAGCCAATACTGAACGCGTCAAACTTACCATCAGCAGAATAGCAGGTGCTTTTGACTGCGTCTCGGATTTAATGATTACCAACCATGCTCTGATGCTTACGCTTACTTATAAAGACCAGATCAAAACTTTTACACGAGTGAAATGGGTGCCGAATATGCATCTCAATTTCAATCTCATTTCGGATATTAGTACAATGAGCTGGAAAATAGTCGAAGAAAAATGGACCGTAGAGCGCATCAATAAAGAAATGAAACTCTTAGACCGCAAACCTTTGTACCCAAGGTTTGCGGTTTTATTTTTGGTGGCGCTGGCTGGAGCCTCATTCTGCCGATTATTTGGTGGCGGTGTGACTGAAATGATTCTTTGTTTTTTGGGAACCTTCTTGGGGCTTTATGTGAGACAGGAAACCATGAAACTCAAATTCAACTTTTATGTGTGCATCTTTTTTGCCTCCTTAACTTCGTCTTTCTTGGTTGGACTCTATTCTTTCCTGAATCCCGACGGAGATTTTATACACGCCTTATCCACATCGCTGTTGTTTTTAATTCCGGGAGTGCCTATGATCAATTCCTTCTCGGACTTGATCGATGGAAACATATTAAACGGAACCACTAGAGGCGTAAATGTTTTGGTTATCGCTTTTGCCATTGCACTAGGACTGATGGTTTCATTATTAATTTTTAATTTACACTAAAATGGATTTTGCATTATTAGAAAAAGGAATATGGCTGGGTTGTGCTTGTATCGGTTTTGCCGTGCTGTTCAATGTGCCGCGCCGCACTTTAGGAGTTATTTACATCATTGCAGCGCTGGGC
>DATEOV010000611.1:0-4382 GCA_035273645.1 Flavobacterium sp.
TCCTGAAAATGCTAAATGTTTCTGCTCCAAAATCAATTAATACAGAGCTGGTTTTTTAGTAAAAAATAGCTTTGGTAACAAGCGACAATAAACGTAAATTTGCGCTTTTACAATTTTAAAACTTAGAAACTTAGTTACTCAGTAGCTTAGCAACTTATAAAGATGAAATACAATCCGAACGAAATAGAAGCCAAATGGCAAAAATACTGGGCAGAGCATAAAACTTTTGCGGCCAAAAACGATTCAGACAAGCCAAAACATTATGTGTTGGATATGTTTCCTTATCCGTCTGGAGCGGGATTGCACGTAGGGCATCCACTTGGGTACATCGCTTCGGATGTGTATTCGAGATACAAAAGACATCAAGGTTTTAACGTGTTGCACCCGATGGGGTACGACAGTTTTGGGTTGCCGGCGGAGCAATATGCGATTCAGACCGGGCAACGTCCTGAGGACACGACTTCGGTAAATATTGACGGAGGTGTGGACAAAGAAGGAAAAGTGATTGCCGGGTACAGAAAGCAATTGGATAAAATAGGATTTTCATTTGATTGGGATCGTGAAGTGCGTACTTCCAATCCTGATTATTACAAGCATACACAATGGATTTTTATCCAATTGTTTAATTCTTGGTACAATAAAAATACTAACAAAGCCGAGGATATTTCGACTTTGACTGCCATTTTCTCTGCGGAAGGAAATGCGAATGTAAATGCAGTTTGCGATGATAATATTGAATTGTTTTCGGCAAATGAATGGAACGCTTTCGCAAAAGAGCAACAGGAGAAAATTTTGTTGCAATACCGATTGACGTATTTGGCAGAAACGGAAGTGAACTGGTGTCCGGGATTGGGAACGGTTTTGGCAAATGACGAAATCGTGAACGGTGTTTCTGAACGTGGCGGTTATCCTGTGATTCGTAAAAAAATGACACAATGGAGTATGCGTATTTCGGCTTATGCGGAGCGTTTATTACAAGGTTTAAATGATATTGACTGGAGCGAAAGTATTAAAGAAAGCCAAAGAAACTGGATAGGAAAATCAGTAGGGGCGATGGTTACTTTCAATGTAGTGCCAACAACCGACAACCAACAACCAGCAACTATTTCGGTATTTACTACAAGACCTGATACGATTTTTGGAGTTACATTTATGACTTTGGCGCCGGAACACGAATTGGTTGCACAAATCACGACTGCAGAACAAAAAGCGGAAGTTGAAGCGTATATCGAAAAAACAGCCAAGCGTTCTGAAAGAGAGCGTATGGCGGATGTGAAAACTATTTCGGGTGTGTTTACGGGAGCTTTTGCCGAGCATCCGTTTACAAAAGAACCGATTCCGGTTTGGATTGGTGATTATGTTTTGGCTGGATATGGAACTGGTGCTGTGATGGCGGTTCCTTGTGGTGATGAAAGAGATTATGCTTTTGCTAATTTCTTCAAAGGGCAAAAAGGAATGCAGGAGATCAAGAACATTTTTGCGAATGTTGATATTTCTGAAGCAGCTTTTGGATCTAAAGACAATGTAGAAATTGCCAATTCGGATTTCTTAAATGGACTGAATTACAAAGAAGCGACCAAAAAAATAATTGAAGAGTTAGAAAAAATAGGTCAAGGGAAAGGGAAAATCAATTACCGTTTGCGTGATGCGGTTTTCTCCCGTCAAAGATATTGGGGAGAGCCTTTCCCGGTGTATTATGTGAATGGTTTGCCACAAATGATCGATGCGCAACATTTGCCTATCATCTTGCCGGAAGTGGAGAAATACTTGCCAACCGAAGACGGATTGCCTCCATTAGGAAATGCAACGGTTTGGGCTTGGGATAGTGTAAAGTTGACGGTTGTTGGTTGTGAGTTGATAGATAATGTGACTATTTTTCCATTGGAACTGAACACTATGCCAGGTTGGGCTGGAAGTTCTTGGTATTGGATGCGTTATATGGATGCTAAAAATGAAGATGAATTTGCGAGCAAAGAGGCTTTGACTTATTGGGAAAGCGTGGATTTATACATTGGCGGAAGCGAACACGCAACAGGTCACTTGTTGTATTCTCGTTTTTGGAACAAATTCTTAAAAGACAAAGGTTTTGCGCCAACCGAAGAACCATTCAAGAAACTGATTAATCAGGGGATGATTTTGGGGATGAGTGCATTTGTGTATCGATTGGAAGGGACAAATACTTTTGTTTCTAAAAATAAAATTAACGGACAAACTGTTCAGCCGATTCATACTGATGTTTCATTTGTAAATGCTTCTGAAGAATTGGATATTGAGAAATTCAAGCAGTTTAGAGAAGATTATAAAGATGCTGAATTCATCTGTGAAGACAATGGCAAATACATTGTAGGTCGCGAAATCGAAAAAATGTCGAAATCCAAATACAATGTAGTTACTCCGGATGATATTTGTAACGAGTATGGAGCTGATACATTACGTTTGTATGAAATGTTCTTAGGGCCATTGGAACAAGCCAAGCCTTGGAACACGGCAGGAATTTCAGGAGTTTTTGGTTTCTTGAAAAAACTATGTCGTTTGTATTTTGACGAAAATGGTTTGATTGTTACTAATGATGCACCAACGAAAGACAACTTAAAATCATTGCACAAAACCATTAAGAAAGTGGCGGAAGATGTTGAGAGTTTCTCTTTCAATACTTCGGTTTCACAGTTCATGATTTGTGTGAATGAATTATCAACGCAAAATTGCCATTCTCGTGCTATTCTAGAACCGTTGGCAATTGTGATTTCGCCTTATGCTCCTCACATCGCCGAAGAATTATGGTCGTTGCTAGGAAATACAGGTTCTATTGCAACAGTAACGTTCCCGGTATTTGAACCGGCTCATTTGGTGGAAAGCGATAAGGAGTATCCAGTATCTTTCAACGGAAAGATGCGTTTTACCATCAATTTGCCTTTGGATTTAACCAAAGAACAGATCGAGGAAATCGTTATGAAAGACGAAAGAACTATCAAACAACTAGACGGTAAAACACCAAATAAGGTGATTATCGTTCCAGGGAAAATTATCAATTTGGTGGGATAAAAGGAAATCAAATTACAGATTTTGAAAGATTCCAAATTCCAAATTCCAATTTCACGATTGGGGTTTGGAATTTTTTATTTCAAAATAATTTAACAAGACTTTACAAGTGACAAGATGACATTTTGTTAAATTTGGTTTGTAATTTGATGTTTATTTAGAAACAGAAAATAAAAAAAAACAAAATATGGGAATGAGTTATTTAATTCTTGCAGGTGCTATTATGCTGGCAAGTTGGTTAGTGAGTTCTACACTAAAGAGTAAATTCGAATTTTATTCTAAAGTCCGTTTGCAAAACGGCATGTCCGGTGCTGAAATCGCAGAAAAAATGCTTGCCGACCACGGTATTCGAGATGTGCGCGTAATTTCAACTCCTGGTCAGTTGACAGACCATTACAATCCAGTGGATAAAACGGTCAATTTGAGTGAGGCAGTTTATAACCAAAGAAACGCAGCGGCAGCGGCAGTTGCAGCACACGAATGCGGGCATGCGGTGCAACATGCCACAGCTTATAGTATGTTGACTTTGCGTTCTCAGTTGGTGCCTATTGTAAATGTGGCTTCGACTTATATGCAATGGATTTTATTGGCGGGAATCTTGATGTTGCGTACTTTTCCGCAATTGTTATTGGTTGGGATTGTAATATTTGCGGCAACGACCTTGTTTTCAATTGTTACTTTGCCGGTGGAATACGATGCGAGCAACAGGGCTTTGGCTTGGTTGGAGAATAAAAACATGTTAACGCGAGAAGAATATGCTGGTGCAAAAGATTCTTTGAAATGGGCTGCTAGAACGTATGTGGTTGCTGCATTGGGATCAATCGCTACTTTACTGTATTACATTTCGATTTTTAATAATAGAAGGTAATTTTACAGTTATATAAAAAGCACAATCCGCCTCAATGCTAAATTGAGGCGGATTTTTTTTATAAAAGTATCAGTATTATTCAACCATACCTTGTTCTTGCCATTTTACAAAAAGTGCAACTTGGTCAATAGTTAATGCTGGTTTTTTATTTACTGGAGGCATAAATTTACGATTGTCTTGTGGTAGGTGAACGCGTTCCAGTATGGTGCCGATGTTTGCTTTTACATGATCGTAGTTCTCTAGTGGTTCTTTTTTTCCTTGAGGCGGGATATGACAAGGAGTGCAGCTATTTGCAATTATAGGTTCGATGTCTGTTTTGTAGCTTATTTTTTTCTCAACTGCGGTGTATTCAGCTCCTTTTTTCGTGGAGTTACAGTTTATTAGGGCAAGAGAAAAAGGAAGAATGAGAAGGGCAAGTTTTAGTTTTTTCATATAGTAGGTGTTTGATGATTTTCAATTTCGATCAGTTCTTTGA
>DATEOV010000612.1:0-2805 GCA_035273645.1 Flavobacterium sp.
TTAGGATAATAATTTATAAAGCAAAATAGTCCCTCAACATTGGATAGTTGAGGGACTATTTTGAAACTAGCTCTGATTTAAAATGCTACTATAAAATCTTATTTTTTAGAAAATAAATTTTGTACAACCCAAGCTGGTCCAATCATCAAAAATTGAATATCTTTCAAGAATGATGGTTTTTTACCTTCGATGTTATGACCATAAAACTGCCCAATCCAAGCCACAACAAAAACACCGATAGAAAAAGCCCAAAGAGGAACGAACTGCCCGATGTAAAAATTAAGTATTAAACAGAGGAATGAAAAAACAGCTATTTTAATTGCCATAACTACAGACAATCGTAAGTAAAACAGCAATACAAAAAGTAAAACAACAACTGCCCAATTTTCAATTATAGGTTGGTTGAGGTGTAGTAAATTATTCAAAAAAGTGCTTGGAATACTCATCAATAAACCCACAATTGAAAAGAAAATAGCTGGAACACAAACGTAGTGTATAGCCTTGTTTTTCGGATTTTGATGACTTACTGCATATTCTTCAAACCATTGGTCTAATGTTTTCATATTTTATATTTTTTTTACTAATTTATAAAATAATAACCAATGGATAAAAAAGGGCTAAAGTATTTTTTCTAAGACTACAAATTCCAAATGTTGGTCTGTAATAATGGTATCATAATCATTGAGTAGGAAAGGTTCTCTTACTCCTGTATCGATGTATCCATGGCGGTTATACCATTCAATTAATTTTTCCCTGATGGTAATAACTGTCATTACAATTTTTGGTAATCCTAAGGATAATGCATGAACTTCGGCTTCCTGCAATAGTTTTTTTCCAAGGCCTCTATTTTGCAATTCAGGTGATATAGATAGCATTCCCAGATAGAGTTTATCTCCTTTATTGGTAAGTAAAACGGACCCAATGATTTGGTTGTTTTCTGTATATTTTAATATAGCATTCTCTTTATTTTTAATGGTTTCCTTTAATTCATCTAAAGTAATTCTTTTACCTTCTAAAAGATTAGCTTCACTAGCCCATCCTTTTTTGGATGTTTCACCACGGTAGGCAGAGTTAATTAATTTTTCTAATGCTAAAACATCTTCTAGTGTTGCAATTGTAATCATAGTGCTAATGTATATTCTAGTATTTTTGATTTTAAATAATTGAGGATTCAAACCGTATATAGTACGTTATTTCATTCTTGTTATGGAAATAATCTGTATTTCGGGTTTGAAATATTGTTCCTGTTCGGGATGAAGTTGTTGAATTTTTTTTACGATTTCCATGCCTTTTATTACGGTACCAAAAGCGGCAAAACCTTGTCCATCTTTATTTCTTTTACCTCCATAATCTAAAGAAGGTTGGTCATTTATGCAAATAAAAAAATTGGTGGTAGCCGAATTGGGTTTGTCTCTCGCCATAGAAAGGGTTCCGTTTTTATGAGTCAATCCCGTTTGTTTTGTTGTTTCAAGCAGAATAGGTGCAAATGTCTTTGTAGAATCAATTTCGCCTCCCTGTATAACTTCAATCTTTATTGAGTCTTTTGGTTGATTGTTTAACGTTACTGCTCGAAAGAAGCTACTGTTATCATACAAATGAGCATCTACATATTTTAAAAAATTGGCTACCGTAATCGGGGCTTTTTCGGGATATAATTCTATTGTGATTTTTCCCAGTGAAGTGGTAATATAGCATATTTCCTTTTTTTGTGCCTTTGCAGAAATAATCACAAAAAGCATTACAATAACGGTAAGGGAAATTCTTTTCATCTTTCTATAGTATGTTTATGTTTTATTTTTTTAAAGCTTTCTGCAATAGTTTCCAAAGATAAAAAAAGCCTTCTATAAAAATGATTTGGTCAGTTTATTGTTGAGGTTTTATGCTTGTAGTATCATTTAAAAATAAAAAAAGCTACAACAAATTGATCTATCATTGTAGCTTTTATACGGTATTATTTAAACCAACTATTTAACCTTTTTTTTGCAGAAGTTATTTGGAAGGAAAAATTAAATTTCAATTTTAGCTCCCATAATTTTTAGAAATTCTCTGATGAAACTTGGATGAGCTGGCCAAGCGGGTGAGGTAACCAGGTTTCCGTCCACATAGGCTCCATCTACAGGAATGGATTGGAAGATTCCGCCAGCTAATGTCACTTCTGGACCTACTGCTGGATAAGCGGTTAGTTTTCGTCCTTTTACTACGTCAGCTGCAGTTAAAATTTGAATACCATGACAGATGGCGGCTACTGGTTTATTGGTTAAGAAAAAATGCTTAGTTATTTCGATTACTTTCTCGTTCAATCTTAAATATTCTGGGGCTCTTCCTCCCGCAATGACCAATCCATCATAATCGGACACTTTTATATCATTAAAAGTATAATTCAATGTGAAGTTGTGTCCCGGTTTTTCGGTATAGGTTTGGTCGCCTTCAAAATCATGGATTGCTGTTTTTATGGTTTCTCCCTTTTTTTTGTCGGGACAAACGGCGTGGACGGTGTAGCCTACCATTTCCAACATCTGGAATGGAACCATAGTTTCATAATCTTCGGTGAAATCACCAGTCAAGAACAATACTTTTTTCATTTTTATATCATTTTAAAAATTAATACAGACTTTTTGTAAAACAAGAAATAGAATAGATTATACAGTTCTTGTATAAGTAGAATCTTATTTTTTTTGTTTTATAAAGTTAAGAAAAAAGTATTTACTGATTTGATTTTTAGTTGTTTAAATTAAGTATGCGTTTTGATTTTTTTACGAATGATCTTTGATTATAAAAATGAATCAATTGTATCCTGATGATCTT
>DATEOV010000613.1:0-3057 GCA_035273645.1 Flavobacterium sp.
CTCTAACAATCCAGAAAGGAAAATTCAAGAAACCTGATTTTGTCTGAATAAGTTCGTCATGTTTTACAACTTCAGGATCCAACCAAATAAATAAATGATTAAAATGTAGTCCGCAAAGTACCAAAAAGATGAAGAATATTACTGATCCTACTGGCAAGTAAGCAGTAATCCCTTGCATAACTCTAAATAAAACTGGAGACCAACCAGCTTGTGCAACTTGTTGAATAGCGTAAAAAGCCAAAGTCCCTAAAGAAAGCAACATAAAGAAAATACAAGCAACATATAATGCAGCCCATGGTTTGTTGCTTAATTGATGAAGCACATGCTCTAAATGTTCTTGGTGTTCAGTATCAGCTTTTACATCATGCTTTTCAGCCTCAGCTATACCATGTTCTGGTGCTACTGCTTCATGAGCACTTTCAGAACCATGTGCAGATGAAACTGCTTCATGAGTTGCTTCACCGTGACCTCCATGTGAGTCAGCAGCAAGAAGAGCTTCTACTTCTTGAATATTTTTTGGTGCAGTCAAAAAACCATATCCAATTCCCAAAAGGCCAACAGCCATTAAGACGAAAGAAAAAGTTTTTAATTTACTTGAAAATGTATACATATCTATTACGATCAGTTTGTTCAACAATTATTATTGTGCTTTTAGTTTAAGAACATAGTCAGCAACTAACCAACGTTCGTGAGCACTCATTTGATTAGCATGTGAACCCATAGCATTTAAACCATAAGTTTCCACATAAAAAATACTTCCTTCAGTAATGTCTCTGTCTTTGTAATTAGGAACACCAAGAAATTTTTCTCTTTCAACTAATTTTCCTTTACCATCACCTGCCGCACCATGACAGCTAATGCAATATATTTCGTAAAGTTCTTTTCCTTTATCAGAACCTCTGTTCAATGAATCTAAAGGAGATTTTAAATTAGCTTTTGCTAATGCATAACCTTCAGGAGTATTTTCATATTCAAAAGGCTCGAAACCTCTATTTATTGAACCAACAGCTGGAAGTCTACCTTCTTTACCATCTTTAAAAACATCAACCGGAGCTGTAGCATAAGTTTCAGCACTTACAGCTTCATACATATTTGGAAAATATTGATAATTCGGTTTGTCTTTATTAAAACAAGATGAAACCGTTATCATTAAACCCAATACAAGTGTTATTTTATATAAACTTTTCATATCTCAATTAATGCTTTTCAATTACTTTAACTTCTACTGCACCTGTACCTTCAAAGAAAGAAATAAGCTCTTCTTCATTATTGTTAACAGCCACTTCCATCAAAAAGTGATCATCAGTAGTTCTCACATCAGGATTTTCAGCTTCTTTAAATGGCCATAATCTACTTCTCATATAAAAAGTGATCACCATTAAGTGAGCTGCAAAAAATACAGTTTCTTCAAACATAATAGGCACAAAAGCCGGCATGTTATCAATATAGCTAAAACTTGGTTTTCCACCAATATCTTGAGGCCAATCTTGAATCATAATATAATTCATCATCCAAGTTCCAAAAGATAATCCACACAAACCGTAGATAAAAGCACATATCGCTAAACGTGTAGGTGCAAGTCCCATAGCTTTGTCCAATCCGTGAACTGGGAATGGTGTAAATACTTCTTCAATATGGTGATGAGCTGCACGTGTCTTTTTTACGGCATCCATCAAAATATCATCGTCATTATAAATGGCGTATATAACTTTATTACTCATGATGTGAATGTTTATTAGCTTCTCTTTCTTTAATATAATTTTCTCCTGTAGCTTTCAATATTGTTTTAACCTCGGCTTGAGCAATAACAGGGAATGTTCTTGCATACAATAAGAATAACACAAAGAAGAAACCTATTGTTCCGATAAAAATTCCAATATCAACAAATGTTGGAGAGAACATAGTCCATGAAGATGGTAAATAATCTCTATGTAATGAAGTTACGATAATTACAAATCTTTCAAACCACATTCCAATGTTTACAACAATCGAAATTATAAAAGAAAACATAATACTAGTTCTTAATTTTTTGAACCACATAAATTGTGGAGAGAACACATTACATGTCATCATAGCCCAATATGCCCAAGCATAAGGTCCAGTTGCTCTGTTCAAGAAAGCATATTGTTCATATTCAACTCCAGAATACCAAGCAATAAATAACTCAGTAATATAAGCAACACCAACGATAGAACCTGTAATCATAATTACAATGTTCATTAATTCGATATGCTGGATAGTGATATAAGCTTCAAGATTAATAACTTTTCTCATAATGATAAGCAAAGTGTTAACCATTGCAAATCCAGAGAAAACCGCTCCAGCAACGAAATACGGAGGGAAAATCGTAGTATGCCATCCTGGAATAACAGAAGTAGCAAAGTCCATAGATACAATAGTATGCACAGAAAGTACAAGTGGAGTTGCTAAACCTGCAAGAACTAATGAAACTTCTTCAAAACGTTGCCAATCTTTAGCTCTACCACTCCATCCAAAACTCAAGATAGAATATACTCTTTTGTTAAAAGGTGTAACTGCTCTATCACGCAACATTGCAAAGTCAGGTAACAATCCAGTCCACCAGAAAACTAATGAAACCGAAAGATAAGTTGAGATAGCGAATACGTCCCAAAGTAATGGAGAGTTAAAATTCACCCAAAGAGATCCAAATTGATTTGGAATTGGTAATACCCAATACGCCAACCAAGGACGTCCCATGTGTATAATTGGAAATAAACCTGCTTGTATTACAGAGAAAATTGTCATTGCCTCTGCAGAACGGTTAATCGCCATTCTCCATCGTTGACGAAATAATAAAAGTACTGCAGAAATAAGAGTTCCTGCGTGACCAATACCAACCCACCAAACGAAGTTAGTAATATCCCAAGCCCAACCAACTGTTTTGTTTAATCCCCAAGTACCAATACCTGTAGACACTGTGTATATAATACAGCCTAATCCCCAAAGGAAGGCTATTAATGCGATTGAAAATACAATCCACCATTGTTTATTTGCTTTACCTTCTATAGGCGCGGCTACATCTACAGTTATATCGTG
>DATEOV010000614.1:0-4631 GCA_035273645.1 Flavobacterium sp.
CATCAAAGGTTCTTCGCCTTCAATATTCAACGGAATGGCCTCTATATTTACTATCTGAATGGTGTTATCAATTGGATTCCGATTCATTTCAATCCCCATTTTTCGGATGGGAAGTTTTGTTTTAATGGCATGATGAATGGCATTTCGCAATTCAAATGTGATTTCAATATGTGCCATTTTCAAAATATTAAAACTAGCTTTACCTGGAGAATGTTGCAAATACAAGGAAGTAGATCCCCGAAATTGAAGAATTTCCAAATCGTAGTTAATAATGACACTGGCAGGAACGTGATGTTCAAGTAAAACGGTATCAAAAGCGATTCCAATCGTACCGTTTACAGATGCAGATACTTTTTTGAATGTCGAAGGTGGTATAGTGTTTTTGTCAGGCATGGTAGAATGGGATAGGCGTGAAGTGAGGTCAGGAATGGTACGTAAACTTGAATTTTTTTTTCGGGAATAAAATTTGAATTTTTTATCGAGAATCGAAAAAAGCTGTACTGTTGTTCCAATTGTTTCCGATTTTCCCAACATCAAACAGCCTCCATCGTTTAAGGCATAATGAAAAGTGGAAATGGCTTTTTTCTGTGCAGTAGTGTCCAAATAGATTAACATATTTCGGCAACTGATGAAATCCATTCTTGAAAATGGAGGGGCACGCAAAATGTTGTGCTTTGCAAATACACAAACATCCCGTAGTTCTTTAGAAATTCTGTATTTGTTTTTAGATTTTACAAAAAAACGAAGTAGTCTTTCTGGTGAAAGAGTTGCCAATTGTGAAGCAGAATATTCTCCAGTTCTAGCAATTCGAATGGCCTCGGCACTGAGATCTGAAGCAAAAATCTGAAAAGGAATGCTGTTAGGATTGCTTTCTTGCAATTCGAACAACAACATGGCAATTGAATAAACTTCTTCACCAGTTGCACAAGCGGCTACCCATATACGAAGAGTTTCACCTGTTGCTTTGGTCTCGATTAATTTAGGCAGAACTACATTTTTTAAATACAAAAAAGGCTCAGTATCTCTAAAAAAAGCAGTTACGTTAATCAATAAATCCTGATAAAGAATATCAACTTCATTGCTTTGATTGGTAAGTATTTCGATGTATTCTTTTAAAGTTTTAATTTTATGAACTAACATCCTGCGAAGCATTCGTCTTTTGATAGTATTCATTTTGTAGTGACTGAAATCTACATTTTTTCTTTTGTGTAAAAGCTGTAGAATAACCTTCAACTCTGGATTACTATTTTCAATTTCGGCTTCAGGGATTTTTTTTATGGTTGTATTGATTATCAACGGATGCTGACTGATACGTGTTAATTCAATTCCAATTTCTTTTGGAGATAATACAAAATCAACAATACCTTCGGCAATTGCAGAATTGGGCATGCTGCTAAATTTAGCTGAAACATCTTGGGCAAAAGTGATCCCGCCTGCTTGTTTTATTTCTTTCAATCCTCTTGTACCATCATTGGCAGATCCTGATAGAATAATGCCAATAACGTTTTCATGGTGCGTTTCTGCCAAAGAAGAAAAAAGTAAGTCGATTGAGAAGTTTGAAGTTCTGTTTTTGGGGCGGGGAGTCAATTTTATATGCCCATCAATAACCTCAATTTCTTTATCATTGGGAATAACATAAAAATTATTGGGTTTCAGTAATTCCATGTTATCAATCAACTGGACCTTCATTTGAGTCACTTTAGACAAAAGTTTGTCAAGTAAACTTTTATGATCTGGACTTAAGTGTTGGACATAGATAAAAGCCATACCTGTGGTAGGAGAAATGTTTTTCAATAATTGGGTTACTGCTTCAAGACCACCTGCAGAGGCACCAATAGCTACAACAGTAAAAGATTTTTTTTTGAGTTCCTTTTTTGAAAACGGAAGTTTTTTTGCAGGGACTTTTGAGATTTTGATTTCTTTCGTTGCTATTAATTTGTTGTTGGGTAGTGATTTAAGTAAACTATTGTCTTCTATGGCCGAAATTGATTTCATGGTACCAATATTTACTTCGGACAGTAGCATTAAAAAAAAATATTCTCTTTAATACTTTCCATAAATAGGGTATATCCATACCAAATGTAGTTATAAATACAACCAATAACTATTAATATAGGACTTATCTTTTTGAAATCGAAAGGATAGTAGTTTAGTTATTTTGTTAAAAATCAATAAGAAAGCTTGTGCGCAGTAAAGAAGTTGTTATATACAGGAAAAAAACAATTTGTGTTTTTAATTTATGGTAAAAAACAAAATATCAGATTATTAGTAAATCTTTAGTAGCAGATTGGGATCAGGGCAGTTTTCCAAATAATAATCCAACTTGCTTTTACTACAAACTCCAGGGTAATCACCGAAATTTTCTTTAATGTCTTTAATAATCTGGAAATGCAAATGTGGGGAATAATCACCATTTACACTTGAATCACCCAATGTTGCCAATTGTTGTCCTTTTGCAAAAAAATCGCCAGTTTTAATAGAAGCGATACTTTTTAAAGAAAGATGTCCATATAAGGTATAAAAAACATGATTTTCCAATTGGTGTTCCAGAATAATTGTAGGACCGTAATCACCTAAGTTATTGTTGTATTGAAAACTATGGACTTTTCCGTCTAAAGCCGCCAAAACAGGAGTTCCTGCTTTAATCCATAAATCCAATCCGATGTGAATGTTTCGTTCCTCTGAATTCGAATCATTAAAAGCAGAACTTCGTTTGTATAAATTGCGAATTTCATTGTAACCACCATGCGCCACTTTTGCTTTGTTTTTAATTAATAGATGTTCGACATAAGTTTCAAATTTTGAAGAATCTGAAATGTTCAGTTGATCCAATTCTAGATTAGAAGCAGATAAGTCTAATGGCGTGTATTCCGAATAGGGGATATTGCTATCAATTACTTTTATATCTTTTAAATCTAAAAATAAAGTTTCTAATGGTTTCATTTTAAGTTGGTGGTGATAGTTTTGAATAAAGATAAAAAAAATCCCATTTGCAGAGCGAATGGGATTTTAAATATTTCATATTAAGTTTAGTATAAACTTGGATATTTAGATGGATTTACTTCATGCATCATTTCATAGACTTTTTCGTAAATATCTTCAGTAGAAGGTTTTGAGAAATAATCACCATCAGTTCCGTAAGCAGGACGGTGAGCTTTTGCAGTCAAAGTTTGTGGTTTACTATCTAAATGATTGTAAGCATCTTGTTGTTCCACTATTTGTTGCAAAATATAAGCAGAAGCTCCACCTGGTAAATCTTCATCAATAACCAATAATCGATTTGTTTTTGCTATACTTTTTACAATATCTTGATTGATATCAAACGGAAGTAAAGATTGTAAATCAATAATTTCGCAGTCAATACCAGCTTCAAATAATTCTTTGGTAGCTTGTTCTACTAATCGCAATGTAGATCCGTATGAAACAAGTGTTATATCAGTTCCTTTTCTCAATGTTTCCACAACACCAATTGGTGTTTTAAATTCACCATAATTCAAAGGTGCTTTTTCTTTCAATCGGTAACCGTTCAAACATTCGATAACCAAAGCAGGTTCGTCACATTCCAATAAAGCATTGTAAAAACCAGCGGCTTGTGTCATATTTCTAGGAACCAAAACATGGATTCCTCTTATAGCATTTATAATCATTCCCATTGGAGAACCTGAGTGCCAGATACCTTCCAAACGGTGCCCACGGGTACGTATGATAAGTGGTGCTTTTTGTTTACCTACAGTTCTGTATTGTAAAGTAGCCAAATCATCACTCATAATCTGAATAGCATACAATAGGTAATCAAGATATTGAATTTCAGCGATTGGACGTAATCCTCTCAATGCCATTCCAATTCCTTGACCTAATATAGTTGCTTCACGAATTCCAACATCGGCAACTCGTAACTCACCATATTTCTCTTGCATTCCTTCCAAACCTTGGTTTACGTCACCAATATTTCCTGCATCTTCTCCAAAAATTAAAGTTTCTGGATATTTAGAAAAAATAGCATCAAAGTTATCTCTCAAAATCATTCTACCGTCAGTATCTTCTGTGACATCACTTGGATATTGAGGCAAAACTTCTTTAACAGAAAAAACATTTTTATCCGATTCAGAAAATAAATTGCTGCTAAATTTCGGTTGTGTTTTTTTGATGTAATTAGTAATCCAATTTGATAACTCGATTTTGTCATCTTCATTGATAATCAAACGCAATGTTTTTCGTGCGATTACCATTATTTCCTTTTTCAAAGGAGATTTGATACTTTTTAATGTAGCAGCATTTCTAAGAATTTCTTCTTTTTTCGCACTAGTTACAGCTATTCTTTCTAAAATAGAAACCAATTCGTTTTGCTCTTCAACTATTGGTCCAATAAAAGCATTCCAAGCGGCTTTTTTGCCCTCAAAAACTTCTTTTTTGGCTTCTAAATCAATAGCTTCAATTTCTTCTGGTGATGCAATATTGATGGCAATCATCCATAATTTCATTTGACGAATACAGTCAAAATCTTTTTCCCAAGCCAATCGGGCTGCATTTTTATATCTTTCGTGTGAACCAGAACTAGAATGCCCTTGCGGTTGCGTTAGTTGATCAACATGAATTAAAACTGGAACGTGTTTTTCACGAGCTATTTCAGC
>DATEOV010000615.1:0-3457 GCA_035273645.1 Flavobacterium sp.
TAGCTCAACAATTGAAAGCAGCCGAATTAGCTGCTTTGGAACAAAAAAGGAAAGACGATGCTATTGCCCTCCAACAAAAGAAGAAAGACGATGCTATTGCTCTTGAGGCCAAAAGATTGGCAGACAAGGAAGCTGCTGAGCAATTGAAAAAAGACAAACTGGCGGCTGACAAGAAAAATGCAGCAATAGCTGAAGCCAAGAAAAAAGAAAAAGCCGCCGCTATAGTTGCTGCCGAGAAAGATGTGGTAAAAGACAAAGACCGATTAATCATCAAGACAGAACCTATCTATTTCGATTACGACCTGTGGTACATTCGAAAAGATTCCAAAAAGATATTGAATCGTGTCGTTGAATTAATGAACAAATACCCTGAAATGGTGGTCGAAATTGGTTCACATACCGACAATCGCGGAAACACAAAATACAACGCGGATCTTTCCCAGAATAGAGCCGATGCCACCAGAAATTACATTTTGGAACAAGGAATCTCAAAAAACAGAATCCTTGCAAAAGGCTATGGCGAATCAGTTCCAATTATAAAATGTATTCCAGAAGATTCTTGTGATGAAGAACAACATGAATTAAATAGAAGAAGTGAATTTATAATTAAGAATTTATAAACTCTCAAACATAAATTTATTTTATTAGCCAAAAAAAATCCTAACTCATTCGAATTAGGATTTTTTTTATATCTATTAATAAAAAATTATCTCAAACTTGCTCCAAGTTCTGTTTCAAAATTATTTATCAGTTTATTCATGATTTTATCAATCTGAACATCTTCCAAAGTTTTAGCAGTATCTTGAATAGTGAAACTCAATGCATATGATTTTTTACCTTCTGGTAAATTTTGTCCTTCATACACGTCAAACAAATTGATGTTTTTCAACAATGATTTTTCTGTTTGTCTTGCAATCGCATAAATTGCATCATAAGTAACATTTTGATCAACTAATAAAGCTAAATCTCTACGAACCTCTGGATATTTTGGAATTTCAGTATATTTAATTTTGCTAGACATTAATTTTAAAACCGTAGCCCAATTGAAATCAGCATAGAAAACTTCTTGTTTGATTCCGAAATGTTTTAAAACTGATTTTTTCACAACACCAAATTCAACTAAAGTTTCGCTTCCCAAGCCAAATGCTATCCCTTCTGAAAACACATCTGAATTTACCGCTACATTTTTCGCATTAGAAATCCCTAATCTTGAAAGTATACCTTCTACATATCCTTTGAATAAAAAGAAGTCAGAAGGTTTTTGTGCATTTGTCCAATTTTCTTGGTTTCTATCACCAGTTTGAAATAACGTTAAATGCTTAATTTCTTCGTAACCTGATAAAAAATTATGATATGATTTTCCAAATTCAAATAATTTTAAATCAGAATTTTTACGGTTAATGTTATACGATATAGCTTCCAATCCAGAAAATAATAAAGACTGGCGCATTGTTGCCAAATCACTACTTAGTGGATTTAACATCGTTACATTGTATTCCTCTTTTAACATTTCTGAAAGTTGCACATATGAAGCTGTAGTCAATGAATTGGCCATCATTTCATGAAAACCTTGAGAATTCAATTGTGCAGCCACACTATTTTGCACTTTATAATCCTCATTTCGAGGAGAATTAGAAACTGTTGCATTCAATTTTTTGGAGAATACAATATTATTATAACCATACACTCTCAAAATCTCTTCAATAACATCAATTTCTCTTTGTACATCCACACGGTAAGCTGGGATTGTTAACCCTAAACCAGCATCCGAAACACTGTTTACTTTAATCTCCAAAGAAGCTAAAATTTGCTTAATTGTATCTTTTGGTAATTCCTGACCTATAATTCGTGCAACATTTTTGAAATTTAAAAATACTGAAAAACCTTCAATTTTCTTTTGATAAATATCTACAATATCTGATGTGATTTCACCACCAGCCACTTCTTGAATTAGCAATGCCGCTCTTTTCAAGGCATACTCGGTAACACTTGGATCGATTCCTCTTTCAAATCTGAAAGAAGCATCAGTATTCAATTGATGTCTTTTTGCCGATTTTCGAATACTCACCGGATTGAAATAAGCACTTTCCAGAAATATCGAAGTAGTTGCTTCTGTTACTCCTGATTTTTTTCCTCCAAAAACACCCGCAATACACAAAGGCTCTTTTTCGTCACAAATCATTAAATCTTCTTCATGTAAAGTTCTTTCAACATCATCCAAAGTGATAAATTTTGTACCAGCTGGAAGTGTTTGAACGATAACTTTTCCTTTAATTTTTGTTGCATCAAAAGCGTGTAAAGGTTGTCCTAAATCATGTAATACGTAATTGGTAACATCCACAATATTATTTTTTGGATTGATTCCAATAGCTTTTAATCTATTTTTCAACCACTCTGGAGAATCTTTTACGGTGATACCAGAAATAGTAACTCCACAATATCTTGGTGCTAATTGAATATCTTTAACATCAACATCGATTTTTAAAGTTCTTTTATCAACTCTGAAATTACTTACAGATGGAGTGATTAATTCTACATTAATTCCTGTTTGAATCAGTCCAGCTCTTAAGTCACGCGCAGTTCCTAAGTGGCTCATTGCATCGGCGCGATTAGGCGTTAATCCAATCTCAAAAACTTCGTCATTTTCTATTTTAAAGACCGTAGAAGCCAATGTTCCTGCTGCAATCGAATCATCAAGCACCATGATTCCGTCATGATTTTCACCAAGACCTAATTCATCTTCGGCACAAATCATTCCATGACTTTCTTGTCCTCTGATTTTTCCTTTTTTAATGGTAAAAGAATTTCCTTCTTTATCAAATAAAACGGTTCCAATAGTTGCAACCGGCACTTTTTGTCCTGCATCAACATTACTGGCCCCACAAACAATTTGCAAAGGAACACCATCACCTAAATCAACAGTTGTTATTTTCAATCGATCCGCATCTGGATGAGGCACACAAGTAAGAACATGTCCTACGACGATTCCTTCTAATCCGCCTTTTACTGATTGATATTTCTCAACGATTTCTACTTCAAGTCCTAAATCGGTAAGTAATGCAGCTGTTTCATCTGATTTCCAATCAATTTTAATAAATTGTTTTAACCAGTTGTAAGATATTTTCATATTACGTTTTTTTCAAGATTTCTTCGCCCGTTCTCCATACGGTCTCGACCGCAAATATAATCAATGTTTCTTGAGGGTCAAAGTTAGTTAGGCTCAAAATTTGCCTCTATTATCACAAATTTCTCGACTGTTATTATAATATTTCTTCAATATGTTTTTTAATATTTTCTGAAATTTTTGTGGTAGGTAAATCATTATCGTCATACCCAAAAGGCTCTTCAATTTCTTCTGAAATTAACTCTATGCTTGCTAATACATAAAAAATAAAAGTAACGACAGGAATAACATAATAACCTAAAGTAAAAACATAAGCATAAGGCAGAGTCAAAA
>DATEOV010000616.1:0-18154 GCA_035273645.1 Flavobacterium sp.
GAGTTGCTTTAGACGCAAAATCAATTGGTTTCAACGAAGCAGGGGATTGGACGGGAGTAATGTTCGCTTTCTATAGTGGAGTAGCAGCTTTGTTCTCTTTACTTATTCCTTCGATTGCAAAATCAATTGGAAGAAAAAAGACATACAGTTTTTCACTTGTATTGGGAGGATTAGGATTGATTTCTATGTTTTTAGTTGAGGACAAAAACATGTTATTACTTTCCATTTCAGGAGTAGGATTAGCTTGGGCAGCTATTTTGGCGATGCCTTATGCAATGTTATCAGGTTCACTGCCAGCAGATAAAATGGGAGTGTACATGGGGCTTTTTAATGCAACAATAACAATACCTCAAATTGCAGCAGGTATATTAGGTAGTACTTTGATTGCACTTTTTGGAGGTAATCCAATGGCAATTATAGTGATTGCTGGAGTTTCCATGTTGATTGCAGGTTCAGCTGTATTTTTTGTTAAAGAAAAAGTGCAACTATAAAATAAATAATAAGCAGAATTATAATGAAAAAGAGAAAAGGATTTATTTTTGATTTAGATGGTGTAATTGTGGACACTGCTAAATATCATTTTTTAGCGTGGAAAAAAATTGCCAATGAATTAGGGATTGATTTCACATTAGAGCATAATGAATTATTAAAAGGGGTGAGTAGAGTTCGATCCTTGGATATAATTTTAGAATTAGGAAAAGTGGAGGCATCACAAGAAGATAAAGACAAATGGTTAATTCAAAAGAATGAAGACTATCTGTCCTATCTAGTGGATATGGATGAAAGTGAGATCTTGCCAGGAGTAATGCCTGTTTTGCAATTTTTAAAAGAAAATAATCAGCCTATTGCATTGGGGTCAGCTAGTAAGAATGCTAGACCTATTCTTGAAAAAACGGGCACTCTTGCTTTTTTTGACGCTATCGTTGACGGAAATGATGTTGTGAATGCAAAGCCAGATCCAGAAGTTTTTCTTTATGCTGCGCGCTTGTTGAATATAACCAATGAAGATTCAATAGTTTTTGAAGATTCGGTTGCTGGTGTGCAAGCTGCAAATGTTGCCAAAATGATGAGTATTGGTATTGGTGAAGAAGAAACGCTGCATGAAGCTAAATACATTTTTAAAGACTTTACAAAAATTGATTCCGCTTTCTTGGAATCCTTAATAAACAAATAACAAAAAAATAAGGTTAAAGAGGAATGAAGCAAAGAGGTGTTTTATTCTTGAACTTCAAACCTTACCTCCTTAAATTTAAATAGAAAATGAATCAAGATTATATAAAACCAGATAATTGGTCTATCATTGAAGAAGGATTTGATAGAGAGAGTGTAAAATCTTCTGAAAGTCTTTTTAGTATCGGAAACGGTGCGATGGGACAGAGAGCAAATTTTGAAGAAAATTACTCAGGAGAAACTTTTCAAGGAAGTTATATTGCAGGAATCTATTATCCAGACAAAACTAAAGTAGGTTGGTGGAAAAATGGCTACCCTAAATATTTTGCTAAAGTTCTGAATGCTCCAAACTGGATCGGAATTAATATAGAGATCAATGGTGAGGATTTTGATTTGAATACGTGTACTGAAGTTAAAAACTTTCGCCGAGAATTGAATATGAAAGAAGGTTGGTACCATCGTTCTTTTCAAGCCACTTTGAAAAACGGAACTGAAGTAGCGGTTGATATTCGTCGTTTCCTTTCACTGGATCTAGATGAAGTAGGAGTGATTAACTATGAAATCACGCCTTTGAATAAAGATGCAAAAATTATTTACAAACCATATATTGACGCTGGTGTAACTAATGAAGACGCTAACTGGGAAGAAAAATTTTGGGAGCCATTAGACGTTAAAAAATCAGGGAATGAAGCTTTTGTTACAGCTCAAACTTTTAAAACGCATTTTAAAGTAACAACCTTCATGCAAAATACCATTTGGGCAAGGGGGGAAAAACAAAATATGTCTCCAACATCTGTAGATACAATAGCAGATAAAATTTTATTTTATTATGATGTTATTGTTGCAAAAGGAGAAAAATCAGCGATTCAAAAAATTGGAGGATATACAGTTTCACTAAATCATACCGATACAATTTCGGCAGCTGAAAATGTTATTCAAGCTGCTTTAGCGAAAGGATATGATCAATTATTGCAAGATCAAATTGATGCTTGGGCAAAAATTTGGGAAATGTCAGATATCACTATTGAAGGTGATGTAAAAGCACAGCAGGGAATTCGTTTTAATATTTTCCAATTGAATCAAACTTACTTAGGCAAAGATTCTCGTTTGAATATTGGACCAAAAGGATTCACTGGAGAAAAATACGGTGGGTCTACTTATTGGGATACTGAGGCGTATTGTATTCCATTTTATATGGCTACAAAAGACCAACAAGTGGCGCGTAATTTATTGACGTATCGTTACAATCAATTGGACAAAGCTATTGAAAATGCCGAAGTAAATTTGGGTTTCAAAAATGGAGCAGCTTTGTATCCGATGGTTACTATGAATGGAGAAGAATGTCATAACGAATGGGAAATCACTCACGAAGAAATCCATAGAAATGGCGCCATAGCTTTTGCTATTTATAATTACCACCGTTTTACAGGTGATTACTCTTATATTCCTGAAAAAGGATTGGAAGTGTTAATTGGTATTGCCCGTTTTTGGCACCAAAGAGCTTCGTTCTCTAAAAACCAAAATCAATATATGATTTTGGGAGTAACTGGGCCTAATGAATACGAAAACAACATTAACAATAATTTCTATACCAATTATATTGCCAAATGGTGTATTGATTATGCTTATGAGCAAATTCAAAAAGTTTCATTGGAATATCCTTCAGACCATAAACGCATTATGGAAAAAGTAAAACTTTCTGAAACGGAATTGCAAGAATGGAATAAGGTAGCAGGTAATATGTATTTCCCAAGATCGGAAGAAATGGGAATTTATTTGCAACAAGATGGTTTCTTGGATAAAGATTTAGTTCGCGTAAAAGATCTAGATCGTTCACAAAGACCAATCAACCAAAAATGGTCTTGGGACCGTGTATTGCGTTCTCCTTATATCAAACAAGCCGATGTATTGCAGTGTTTTTACTTCTTTGAAGATCATTTTGCTAAAGATGAATTGGAACGTAATTTTGATTTCTACGAATCATTTACGGTACATGAAAGTTCACTTTCTCCTTGTGTACACTCTATTCAAGCTGCTTTGCTAGACAAAATGGATATGGCGTATGCCTTTTATTTAAGAACTTCTCGTTTAGACCTTGACGATTATAACAAAGAGGTTGAAGAAGGTTGCCACATTACATCTATGGCTGGAACTTGGATGAGTATTGTTGAAGGATTTGGTGGAATGAGAGTGAAAAATGATGCTCTTCATTTTTCTCCAAAAATTCCAAAAGAATGGGGAGGATATTCTTTTAAAATCAATTTTAGAAACCAAATTTTGAAAATTGCGGTTGATCATAAGGAAACTAAATTATCCCTTGAAGGAAACAAAGAGCTAACTGTTTATGTAAACGGCACAGCAGTTTTGGTTCAGCCAAATATCTAAAAACAAATCAATAACAAACCCTTTCCAAGTTTTACTTCGAAAGGGTTTTAAATTATAAGTAAAATGAAGAAAGTAATTATTTTATTAATTTTTATCTCTACATCAGTTTTTGCACAAATTGATAAAGTTGAACCACCTTTTTGGTATGCAGGAATGCATAATCCGGAATTGCAGATTATGTTTTATGGCAAAAGTATTGCTGAAAATGATGTGACGGTATCGAATAATATTGTGATTAAAGATGTCAAAAAAACAGAAAACCCAAATTACCTTTTTGTTACGATTGATACTAAAAATGTAACTACACAGGATTTTGTTTTTTCATTTTCTAAAAACAAAAAAGTAGCTTTTACCAAAAAGTATAGCATAAAACAAAGAAGAGAAAATTCAGCTTCCAGAAAAAGTTACGATGCTTCTGATTTGATTTATTTGGTAATGTCCGACCGTTTTGCCAATGGAAATCCAAAAAACGACAGCGACAAATCAGTTACAGAAAAAGGAAACAGAGCACTTCCCGGAGGAAGACATGGTGGAGATATCGCTGGTATGATTCAGCATTTGGATTACATCAAAGAACTAGGAGCTACTGCACTTTGGCCAACACCGCTTTGTGAAGATAATGATAAAGCCTATTCATATCATACCTACGGACAATCGGATGTTTACAAAATAGATCCTCGTTTTGGAACCAATGAAGAGTATGTGCAACTTTCATCTGAATTACACAAACGTGACATGAAATTAATCATGGATTACGTAACGAACCATTGGGGAGCTGAACACTGGATGATGAAGGATTTACCAACTTATGAATGGATTCATCAATTTCCGGGATATGCCCAAACGAATTATAGAATGACAACACAGTTTGATTCCAATGCGTCTCAAATTGATGCCAAAATGTGTATGGACGGTTGGTTTGTAAAATCAATGCCCGACTTGAATCAGTCCAATCCATTGGTAAATACCTATTTGAAACAAAATGCTATTTGGTGGATTGAATATGCCGATTTGGATGGTTTTCGAGTGGATACGTATTCGTATTGTGACAAAAAAGGAATCGCCGAATGGACCAAAGCCGTAACCGATGAATATCCAAATTTTAATATTGTAGGGGAAGTTTGGATGCACGATCAGGCTCAAATGGCATATTGGCAAAAGGACAGTAAAATTGCGGCTATACAAGACTACAATTCTTACTTGCCTTCTGTTATGGATTTCACTTTGAACGATGCCTTTGCCAAAGTATTCAATGAAGACAATGGAAAGTGGAATGAAGGAATGATAAATGTGTATGAGAATTTCACCAATGACTTTTTGTATCCAAATATCAATAACATTATGACTTTTGTCGAAAATCATGATACTAACCGTTTCAATGAAATTTATCAAAAAGATTTGTCAAAATATAAAATGGCAATGACATTATTGGCAACAGTTCGCGGAATTCCACAGATATATTACGGTTCCGAGATTGGAATGGCAGGAAATAAAGACAAAGATGGCGATGCAGCAATTCGTCAGGATTTCCCGGGAGGTTGGGCTGGAGATACTAATAATGCTTTCGCAAAAGTAGGAAGAACAGCTGAACAACAACAGTTTTTTGATTTTTCGGCACAATTATTCAATTGGAGGAAATCGAATGATGCCGTACATTTTGGAAAAATGAAGCATTATATTCCTGAGAACAATGTGTACGTATATTTCAGATACACTGATTCAAAATCGGTTATGGTAGTCATCAATAACAATAAAGAATCTAAAACTTTTCCAACAGGTCGTTTTCAAGAAAGTATTGCAAATTATAAAACTGGGAATGACGTGCTTTCCGGAAAGGCTATTGATTTGAAAAATGATATTGCCATAGAAGGAAAATCGGTTCTGATTTTAGAATTGAAATAGTATAAGGTATTATGAAGAAATTAATTTTAGTTTTATTTATAACTAGTTTTTCCGTTGCACAAAACGCAAACAGGAAATTTGAAAGTTATAGATTGGTCAAAAATACTTTGGAAATTAAAACATCTGATGGACAGTATTTCATTAAACCCTATTCAGATAAAATAAGTGAAACCACTTTTTTGCCTTCTGGCGAAAATTTGAATTCCAATTCACATGCAGTTGTTCTAACTCCTGAGAAAGCAGTTTTTAAATTAAAGCAAACACAAAACGAGCTTGTGTATTCTTCTAATGGAATTACTGTTTCTGTTACAAAAAATCCATTTCAAATCAGCTATTTGTACAAAAATAAACCGTTGATTTCCGAGAAAAATGGATATGTAAAAAGAGAAAATGTGAGTAAAGAACAGCCGAAAGAAACTTTGGAGTTTAATTTGGATGGAACTGAAGCGCTTTATGGTGCAGGAGCTCGTGCATTAGGAATGAACCGTCGCGGGAATCGTTTAGAATTGTACAACCAAGCCGATTATGGATATGGAACGCATTCTAAAAAGATGAATTTCTCTATTCCACTTGTAATGTCATCCAAAATTTATGCGGTTCATTTTGATAATGGAGCAATCGGCTATTTGGATTTGGACAGTAAAAAAGACAATACATTGGTTTATGAGACAATCTCAGGCAGAAAAACATATCAAGTAATTGCCGGCGATACTTGGACTGATTTGGCTTCGAATTATACTTCATTGACAGGAAGACAGCCTCTAGTTCCTCGCTGGGCTTTGGGTAATTTTTCCAGCCGATTTGGATATCATTCCCAAGAGGAAGTAACCAAAACTATAGACAAATATTTGAAAGATGAAATCCCTGTAGATGCGATAATTCTTGATCTGTATTGGTTTGGAAAAACCGTTCAAGGAACAATGGGTAACTTGGATTGGGACAAAGATAATTTCTCGGATCCAAAGAAAATGATAAATGATTTGAACAGTAAAGGAGTCAAAACCGTATTGATTACGGAGCCTTTTATTTTGACAACTTCAAGCAAATGGCAAGAAGCTGTTGATAAAAAAGTATTGGCTACCGACGATGCTGGAAATCCATTTAAGTATGATTTTTATTTTGGAAATACGGGACTTGTTGATGTTTTTAAACCAGAAGGGAAAACTTGGTTTTGGAACATTTACAAAAATTTAATCAACCAAGGAGTTGGTGGTTGGTGGGGAGATTTGGGGGAACCCGAAGTATTCCCGTCAGCAGCATTTACGGCACAAGGTAAAGCTGATGAAGTGCATAATATTTATGGACATTCTTGGGCAAAAATTATTCATGAAGGTTATAAAAATGACTTTCCAAATGTGCGTCCTTTTATTCTAATGCGCGCCGGATATTCTGGATCGCAAAGTTACGGAATGATTCCATGGTCTGGAGACGTTAGTCGTTCTTGGGAGGGATTACAATCACAACCTGAAATTGCATTGCAAATGGGTATGCAGGGAATGGCTTATATGCACTCGGATTTAGGTGGATTTGCCGGAGATTATTTTGATAATGAATTGTACATTCGTTGGTTGCAATATGGAGTTTTTCAGCCTGTTTATCGCCCACATGCACAGGAAGACGTGCCTTCTGAGCCTGTATATAAAGATATAGTGACTAAGGCAAAAGCAAAAAAACAAATTGAGTTGCGTTACCAAATGTTACCATATAATTACACCTTGGCTTTTGAAAATAATAGCAAAGGTTTACCATTGATGCGACCTTTGTTTTTTGAAGAACCTACAAACGAAAAGTTATTAAATTCTTGTGATTCCTATTTGTGGGGAAATGATTTTTTAGTGACTCCAATTACCAAAGCAGGAGTTACAAACACAACTGTTTATTTCCCAAAAAGTAGTAATTGGTATGATTTTTATACCGGTGCGAAACATGAGGCTGGAACTACGGAGAGTATAGCGGTTTCGGGAGACAATATTCCGTTTTTTGTTCGTGGTGGCGCTTTTATTCCAATGATAAAAACAATTCAAAACACAACAAAATATTCGTTGGCTAATTTTGATTTGCATTTTTATTTTGATGAAAAAGTAACTTCAAGCAATGGAAAATTATACAATGATGATGGGACAACGCCAAATGCTTTTGAAAAAGGGACATACGAAATATTGAATTTTTCAAGTAATGTTGCTTCTAAAGAAATTACGCTAAAAATGAATACTACTGTTGGAAAATCGTTTGCAAGTGCAGATAAAAATATTGCTTTATTGGTTCACAACATCAGTGTAAAACCAACAAAAATTACCATTAATGGTGCAAATGTTGATTTTAAAATTAATAGCAATACACTTGAAATTCCAGTAGTATTGAAAAAAGGATTAGATAACGAGATTAAAATTCAATTATGATAAATAGAAAAGTAATAGTATTGCTGTTTGTTTTATTAGCAACAACCCTTGTTTCTGCACAAGAAAAAAAGGATTCGAAAACGAAAATAGAAAAAACTCCATTTGTATGGGAAGGAGCCAATCTGTATTTTTTGTTGACTGACCGTTTTAATAATGCAGATAAATCAAATGACATAAATTTTGGCAGAACCAAAACTCCTGGAAAACTTCGTGGTTTTGAAGGTGGTGATCTCAAAGGAATTATTCAAAAAATAGACGAAGGTTATTTTACTAAATTAGGGATTAATGTGATTTGGTTTACGCCTGTTGTTGAGCAAATTCACGATGGAGTAGATGAAGGAACGGGTTTGAGCTATGGATTTCATGGCTATTGGACAAGAGATTGGACTGCATTGGATCCTAACTTTGGCACCAAAAAAGATTTGGCCGAATTGGTAAAAAAAGCACATGCCAAAGGAATTCGAATTATGCTTGACGGTGTAATCAATCATACTGGGCCAGTTACTCCTGTAGATACAGTTTGGCCTGAAGGTTGGGTGCGTACAGGGCCAACTTGTCAATACAAAGATTTTGAGAGTACTACAGCCTGCACATTGGTAACCAATTTACCCGATGTAAAAACGGAAAGCAAAGAAGAAGTGACATTGCCTCCTTTTTTGGTAGAAAAATGGAAAGCCGAAGGTAGATATGATAAAGAAGTAGCTTCATTAGATGCTTTTTTTAAAAGAACAGGCTATCCAAGAACTCCAAAATATTATATTATAAAATGGTTGACGGATTATATTACCGAGTTTGGAATCGATGGGTACAGGGCTGATACCGTTAAACATACGGACGAAAGTGTTTGGGCTGATTTCAAGACGCAATGTGATTATTCATTTGCTGATTGGAAAAAAAACAATCCAACCAAAGTTTTGGACAACAATACTTTTTATACAATTGCAGAAGTATATAATTACAACATCAGTAACGGAAAGTTATTCGACTTTGGGGATAAAAAAATAAATTATTACGAGAATGGTTTTACTGGCATGATTAATTTTGAATTCAAAAGCGATGCCCAAAAAGATTATGCTAGCTTATTTTCAAAGTATTCTGTTTTACTGAACGGTCAATTGAAAGGGAACAGCGTTTTGAATTATTTGTCTTCTCATGATGACGGTGGTCCATTCGATGCCAAACGTACCAAAAGTATTGAGAGCGGAACAAAACTATTATTGACTCCTGGTATTTCACAAGTATATTATGGTGATGAATCGGCTCGTTCTCTTGTTGTAGAAGGAACTCAAGGCGATGCAACATTGCGTTCAATGATGAATTGGGACGCTGTAAATACAAATGCCGAAACTCAAAAAGTGCTGTTGCATTGGCAAAAACTAGGTCAGTTCAGAAGAAACCATCCATCGGTTGGTGCTGGCGTGAATGCAGAGATTTCCACAAAACCGTATGTGTGTTCCAGAACTTTTACTAAAGGAAAATATTCAGATACAGTAGTAATCGGATTGGATTTGGTTGCAGGTAAAAAAGAAATCCCTGTAGGTTCTGCCTTCAAGGAAGGCGCCAAGGTAAAGGACGCTTATTCCGGTAAACTGGCAACCGTTTTGAATGGGAAAGTTACTGTTGACACTGAGTTTGATATCGTTCTGTTGGAATTAAAGAAATAAAAACCAGAGTTCGATTAGTTAATTTTGGAGCAGAAAGATTTGGTTTTTTTGTAAACATAGGCCCCGCTTTTCGTTACAATCTCCCGAAAAAAATCGGAAGGATTTTCACTTCAATCGGGGCTAAAAGGAAACATAGTGCTTTTTTGCTATCAGACAAAAAAGATAAATAGTAATAATCGAACACAGCTCAAGATTTTTTAATTGCCTCCAGCTTTAGCTGGAGGTTTTTTATATTTGTAGAACTATGAATAAAATTCTCAAAATAGGACATCGCGGAGCCAAAGGATATGAACCCGAAAACACCTTGATTTCGTTTGAAAAAGCAATCGAAATGGGAGCAGATGGAATCGAATTGGATGTGCATCTAAGCTTAGACGGTCATTTGATTGTAATCCATGATGAAACTATTGATAGAACAACCAACGGTAAAGGAGTTGTAAATCAATTGACATTGCGGGAATTAAAGTCTTTTACAATCAATGAAAAATATACGATTCCAACGTTGGAAGAAGTTTTGGATTTGGTCAATCAAAGGTGTTTTGTAAATATTGAATTGAAAAATCAAGATATGGTTGAGAAAGTGGTTCAATTGATAGAACATTATATTTCAGACAAAAATTGGAATAACGATCATTTTCTGGTCTCCAGTTTTGATTGGAATGCCCTGCAACAAGTTCGATTTTTAAATGGAAATATCCGAATTGGAGTCTTAACAGAAACGGATTTGGATCTAGCCATTTCGTTCGCCCGATTCATGAAAGCCGAAGCTCTACATCCCGATTTTCAATTATTGACCAATGAATATACTGCCAAAATTCAGGAGAAAGGGATTCAAGTTTTTCCTTGGACAGTAAATGAAATAGACGCTATTCAAAGAATGAAATCATTCAAAGTGGATGGCATAATCACCGATTTTCCAGATAGGATTTATTAGCCACAGATTAAACGGATTAAGCGGATTTCTGAATTGGAGTATTAAGATAAAGTATAGAAATCCGTTTAATCTGTGTCATCCGTTTGCCATTTCTCAATCTAGGAGTAGTACATTGGATGACTAATTATCAAAATATAATCTGCTAATCTGCGGTTATCCTTTCAAAAACTTACATTTGCATTCTAATTTATTCTTTTCCAAAATCATGAATCAAAATTTTGACATACTAGTTGTTGGCGGTGGCGCTGCCGGTTTTTTTACGGCTATCAATATCGTTGAGAAAAACCCTAAAATTAAAGTGGCCATACTTGAAAGAGGAGCTGAAGTATTGGGAAAAGTTCGTGTTTCTGGAGGAGGGCGTTGTAATGTGGCTCATGCATGTTTTGAACCTAATGAATTGGTGAAATTTTACCCACGTGGTGAAAAAGAATTACGTGGTCCTTTTCATCAGTTTTGCTCGGGTGATACAATAGAATGGTTTGAAAAACATGGAGTGGAATTGAAAATTGAAGAGGATGGGAGAATGTTTCCAGTTTCGAATTCATCACAAACTATTATTGATTGTTTTGTAAAAGCGACCCAAAAGCTTGGGATTGCCGTACTCACAGGACAAAGTGTTCAGTCTATTTTTAAAAAAGACAATTTTTGGAAAGTAGAAACGCAGAATGAAAATTATATTGCCGAGAAATTGGTTCTTGCCACAGGAAGCAATCCTAAAATTTGGGAAATGCTCCAAAAAGAAGGTCATGCAATTGTGAGTCCCGTTCCATCTTTATTTACTTTCAATATAAAAGATCCCCGAATCAAAGAATTGCCTGGCGTTGCGGCTCAAGTTACGGTAAAGGTAAAAGACACCAAATTGGTTTCAACGGGGCCATTATTAATCACGCATTGGGGAATGAGTGGACCTGCAATCTTGAAATTATCAGCTTGGGGGGCACGGATTTTATTCGATAAAAAATATCAGTTTACCATTAATGTGAATTGGTTAAACGATATGGATGACGAAGATGCTGAGAAGATTTTAAAAACCTTAAAACAAGAACACGCCAAAAAAGCGGTTTCCAAAAAATCACCTTTTGACTTTCCGAATCGTCTTTGGGAAAGTTTGGTTTTAGCATCAAATATTGAAGTCGAAACAAAATGGGCAGATTTGTCTAAAATACAATTGCAAAACTTAGTGAATCAATTGACAAACAGCACTTTTCAAGTTAATGGTAAAAGTACATTTAAAGAAGAATTTGTAACTGCAGGGGGAATTGATTTAAAAGAAATCAACTTCAAAACTATGGAGAGTAAACTGCATGAAAACCTTTATTTCGCAGGTGAAATCGTGAATATTGATGCCATTACTGGCGGATTTAATTTCCAAAATGCCTGGACTAGCGGCTTTATTGTGGCGAATGCTATATAGTCAAAGAATTAATTAACAAAAATTTACATCACCGATAAGCTTTTTTTAGGGAGTATTGGAATATATTTACTTTCAAAAAATTCTTACTTATGAAAGTAAAATTACTTTTGGTGTTGTCCTTATTTGCATATCAATTTGCTTTTTCACAAACTGAAAAGCTTCTTAAAGGAGTAGTTTCGTCAGACAATTTCTTATTGCAAAACGCGGATGTCATCAATAAAACTTCTCAAAAAAGCACCAAAACGAACGATAAAGGTGAATTTGTAATTACTGTTAAAGCTAATGACAGTCTCCTTTTTTATGCTAAAAATTATTATTTAAAAAGGCTGAAAGTATCTAAAGAAGAGATTGAGCAGAACAATCTGCAAGTTGTAATGATCAAAAAACCCGAAGAGTTAGACGAGGTAGTAGTTGAAAGAGCACATAGTATTAAACTTAAAAAAGACAACGCGTACGAACAAGGGAAGAGGGATGAAATAGACGTAGTTAAATCGGTTGAAGATATAAAAAAGCGCACTGTTTATGATGGGGCTATAGATAATGGAATGAACTTTGTTGCAATTGGCAAAAAGATTTTAGATTTATTCAGAAAAGAAAAAGAACCAGAAAAGGAAGTTCTGCCAGAAATTGAATTTGCCACATTGGCCAAAAATACCTGTGATCAAAAATTCTTCACGTATAACTTAAAATTGAAACCAGACGAAATTGATCTCTTTCTTCAGTTTTGTGACACTGATCCGAAATCAAAAGTACTAATTGAGGATCATAATGTACTCAGCATGATGGATTTTTTATCCGCTAAAAATATTGAATTCAAAAAATTGAAAAACTGACCAGCATCCATTATTTATTCAACCACCAAATACTTCCGTTCAAAACTGCAGCAAAACCAATCCAAAGCAAATAAGGGATAAATAAATAACCTGAAATCTTGTTGATTTTGGCAAATTGAAGATAGGTTTCATAAACCATCAGCCATAAGATAATTATTTCCAAACCGGCTAACATTGGGTTTTTTAGACCAAAAAATAAATAAGACCACAAGGCATTTAGCGCCAATTGGATTGCGAAAAACTGCAATGCTTTTTTAACGGTTTCTTTTTCAAAATCAATTCTATTCCAAACTAATCCCGCTGCGATTCCCATCATAATATAAAGCATGCTCCAAACTGGGGCAAAAACCCAATTGGGTGGATTGAAACTCGGTTTTATCAATGTTGGATACCAGGTTGTTACAGATGAACGGGTAACTATTCCAGAAAAATAGCCAACAACGAGGCAAGTAACAACAATAGATAATATTCGGGTAATCTTATTCATTTCGTATGATTTTAGCGAAGCCAAAATTACTTAAAAGTTTCGAAGGATTATCAAATAAAGGAATAAACGATTTCAGCAAAAAAAGTATCTTTGCCAAAAATTACTATTTATGTTTGAAGCTGACGATTTTATCCCATCAAAATATAATCTTTCAATAGACCAAGGAAGTTTTTCTTGGAGTGCACCAAGTAACATTGCTTTGGTAAAATATTGGGGAAAAAAGGACAAGCAGATTCCAGCCAATCCATCCGTCAGTTTCACGTTGAATAATTGCAAAACGATTACAACTTTGGCTTTCGCCAAAAAACAAAACGATAGCAATTTTTCTTTTGATTTATTATTTGAAGGAAAACCCAAAGAAGACTTCAAACCAAAAATCCAAAAGTTCTTGGAACGTGTAGAAATATACTTGCCGTTTCTAAAAGAGTATCATTTTACCATTGACACCGAAAATACTTTTCCTCATAGTTCTGGAATTGCTTCATCCGCATCGGGAATGGCAGCTTTGGCTATGAATTTCATGAGTTTAGAAAAAGCCTTAAATCCGGAAATGGATGAAGATTATTTCTATAGTAAAGCTTCATTTTTGGCACGATTAGGCTCAGGAAGCGCTTGCAGAAGTGTAAAAGGACAATTGGTTGTTTGGGGGAAACAGGTTAATATAAAAGGAAGTACAGATTTGTATGGTATTGAATATCCGTATGAAATTCATTCTGTTTTTAAAAATTTTCAAGACACGATTTTACTGGTTGATAAAGGTGAAAAGCAAGTATCGAGCACTGTAGGTCATGATTTGATGTACGACCACCCATTTGCCGAAAGGCGATTTGCTCAAGCACATGAAAATTTAGATAAACTGATTCCGGTTTTTGAAAATGGAAATCTGGAAGAATTTATCAAAATTGTAGAAAGCGAGGCTTTGACTTTGCATGCAATGATGATGACCTCCTTGCCTTATTTTATTTTGATGAAACCAAACACATTGCAGATTATTAATGCAATTTGGAAATTTAGAAATGAAACTAAAATCCCGATTTGTTTTACTTTAGATGCTGGGGCCAATGTGCATGTACTGTACCCAAATGAGGTTAAAGAAAAAGTGTTGCAATTTATTAAATCAGAATTAGTTGGCTATTGCCAAAATGGTCAGTACCTTTGCGACGAAATTGGAAATGGTGCTTTATTTAGTTAATGCTTTTTTTTGTATCTTTAGTTCTTAATTGATTGTAATTATGGACTTGAATGCGGAAAAATTAGAATTAATCAAGAAGATAGTAAAAACCAAGGATGTTAATCTTCTAAATAAAATTAGAACCGTTTTTGAAGACAAAGAAAAAGAGGTTTGGGAGGAATTAACGCCTGAGCAGCAGGAAGAAATAAACATCGGGATACAAAATGAAAATCGTGGAGATGTAGTCGATTTTTGAAATAAATAATACTAATTACCAACCCCAAATTGATAATTTAAAACACACACATGAAAGGACCTTTATTTTACTCAAAAATATTACTCTTTGGAGAGTACGGAATTATTCGTGACTCCAAAGGTTTGTCAATTCCTTATAATTTTTACAATGGAGCTTTAAAGAAAGATGCCAATCCTTCGGACGAAGCAATACGATCAAATGGTCATTTGAAAAGATTTGTGACCTATTTGGAGCAATTGCAAAAGGATCAGCCTGATTTGGTGACTTTTGATTTAGAGACTTTAAATAATGATGTTCAAACAGGAATGTATTTTGATTCCAGTATTCCACAAGGATATGGAGTAGGTAGTAGTGGCGCATTGGTAGCTGCTATTTATGATAAATACGCACAACACAAAATCACGGTTTTAGAGAATTTGACGCGTGAAAAATTATTGACTCTTAAAACTATTTTTTCTCAAATGGAAAGCTTTTTCCACGGAAAAAGTTCGGGACTTGATCCATTGAACAGTTATTTGAGTATTCCAATTTTAATAAATTCAAAAGATAATATTGAAGCGACTGGCATTCCAACACAAAGTTTTGACGGTAAAGGAGCTGTGTTTTTACTAGATTCTGGAATAGTGGGTGAAACAGCCCCAATGGTTAATATTTTTATGGAAAACCTAAAAGATAAAGGTTTTCGTACGATGTTGAAAAACCAATTTGTAAAATATACAGATGCTTGTGTAGAGAATTTTTTGGGTGGAGACATGAAGTCTTTATTTGAGAACACAAAGCAATTATCAAAAGTGGTCCTGAATAATTTTAAACCAATGATTCCTGAACAATTTCATGGTATCTGGCAAGAAGGGATAGATTCAAATGATTATTATCTGAAACTGTGCGGTTCAGGCGGTGGTGGTTATATCTTAGGATTTACACAAGATTTAGAAAAGGCAAAAGAGTCATTAAAGGATTTTAAATTGGAAGTCGTTTATCAATTTTAATTTTTTTATTTGAAAACGGATCAATTTAATAAGCGCTACTTATAAACTCTAAACAAACTTCATGTTAAGCAGGCAGCATAAACTATTTGTATTAAAGATTGTGAGTTTGTTCTCTGTAGTTAGAGGTTATAACATTCCCGTTATAGCTTTGGCGCAATATTTATCCGCTATTTTTATATTAGCTCCCGAGAAAAGAGCTTTGTCAATATTGCTGGACTTTCAGCTTTTTATAATTGTATTAGCATCTAGTTTGACAATTGCTTCTGGTTACATTATCAACAGTTTTTACGACAGTAAGAAGGATTTGATTAACAAGCCGAATAAATCTCAACTAGATCGTTTGGTGAGTCAAAAAACCAAACTTCAAGTCTATTTTAGCCTTAATTTTTTCGTGGCTTTAATAGCTTTTTTCGTTTCATTTAGAGCCGTTTTATTTTTTTCGACTTATATCTTCTTGATTTGGTTTTATTCCCATAAAATTAAAAAGTATCCTTTAATCGGGAATTTGATGGCTGCTTTATTGGCGGTTTTGCCTTTTTTTGGGATTCTGCTATATTTTTATCTAAAAATGCCATTGTATGAAATCGAAAGCAATAGTGGTAAACTTGCTGTTATATTTTCACATGGCGCCTTTTTATTTCTATTAATTCTGATTCGGGAAATGATAAAGGATTTAGAAAATTTAAAAGGTGATTTGGCTAATGATTATAAAACCATTCCTATTATTTATGGTGAAAAAGTTTCCAAAAAGATAATCACAGGATTGGCTCTATTGACCATTATACCTGTTTATTTTTTAATCAATGTTTATGATGTTGGTTATATGGATATTTACTTTTATTTCGGTTTTATAATTATGATTTTTTTCTTGGTGTATTTGTGGAAATGGGAAACCAAAGAGCAATATGTTTTATTACACAATGTTTTGAAATTTCTAATTGTAGCGGGTGTATTTTGCATTGTCTTGATAAATCCTAGCGTTTTGTGGAACGGAAAAAAAATATTGATGACTATTTAATGTCACTTTGTTTATGTTGATGGTTTCAATAAATTTTTAGAATGACAACAGTCATTTAATTAAGTAGTTAGCTTTTTCTAATTGCCAAAAATCGTTTCCCAATGATATAAATAGTATCTTTGCAGCAAATTATAGAATATTATGAACAATAAGGAAGGCAATAATAAAAGAAGTGGTGCTAGACCAACAAGCTCTAGACCAAGTTCCAATAAGCCAAAACCTGCGATGCAAAAAAGGGCACAAGGGCCAAAAAAAGTTAAAACAATTGTAAAAGTTGCCGATACTACTGATAAAGTAGAGAAAAAACCTAATCAAGCGCCAAAAAGACCTAAGATAAAAGATGAAATTCGTTTGAATAAATACATCTCAAACTCAGGCACTTGCTCTAGACGTGATGCTGATATTTACATTCAATCTGGAAATGTAAAAGTAAATGGTATTCCCGTTACCGAAATGGGGTATATGGTAAAACCAGGTGATGTAGTTAATTTTGATGGTGTAGTTTTAACTCCTGAAAAAAAAGTGTATATCTTATTAAACAAGCCTAAAAATTTCACAACCGCTCTTGATGAAGGTCAAGAATATCGTAATGTGTTGGAATTGGTGAAAGGTTCTACCAATGCTAAAATTGGTGCAATAGGTAGAATGGATAAAAATACAACTGGACTTTTGTTGTTTACCAATGATACCGATATGATTCGTAAATTTACTTTACCGAATCAAAAATCATCCAAAATCTATCAAGTTTCTTTAGATAAAAATTTAAAGTTTGAAGATTTAGAGAAAATAAATAAAGGACTTGTTCTTGATGGGCACCGTGTCTATGTTGAAGATGTAAGTTATATTGAGGGCGAAGCCAAAAGTGAAATAGGACTTCAATTAAGATCTGCAAACGTAAAAGTAGTACGTTCTATTTTTGAACATTTCAGTTATGATGTACTTAGAATTGACCGTGTAGCTTTTGCAGGTTTGACCAAGAAAAATTTACCAAGAGGAAATTGGAGATTGCTAACAGAACAAGAAATTATCAATTTGAAGAATGTATAATTTTTAGAAAATAACTTCAAAATCCCTTTCATAACAAAATGTAAAGGGATTTTTTAATTTTAAAATAAACAGAATGACAGCAGAAAAATTGCAATCCATCGCTTTTAAATGGTTCGAAGCATTTAACAATCATAACTTGGAACAATTATTGTCCCTTTATGATGATGAAGCAGAGCATTTTAGTCCGAAATTAAAAATTCGTAAACCTGAAACGCAAGGGTTGGTAACTGGAAAAGATGCTTTAAGAACTTGGTGGCAAGATGCTTTTGATCGTTTGCCAAGTCTACATTATAAAGTAACTTCTCTAACGGCAAATGCAGACCGTGTTTTTATGGAATACATACGCACAGTTGAGGGTGAAGAAGATATGCTTGTTGCTGAGGTTCTTGTGGTAAAAGAAAATAAAATTGTTGCTTCGAGAGTTTATCATGGATAGTAATTGAAGTTGTTTTAATTATTTAAAAAGAATCCCATTTCGCTAAAAA
>DATEOV010000617.1:0-2653 GCA_035273645.1 Flavobacterium sp.
TACTAAATGATTTTTAAACTTAAATGATTTCAAAATCTTTAAATTCTTTAATCTTTCAATCTTTCAATTTTTTCTAGAATCCGCTTGGTTTCAAATGCAATCCTGTGGTTTCTTCCAATCCAAACATTAAATTCATGTTTTGGATGGCTTGTCCAGAGGCGCCTTTGACTAAATTATCGATTACCGAAGTAATCAAAATCCGGTTTCCTTTTTTCATTAAACTAATAATACATTTATTTGTCTGAACCACCTGTTTCATATTGATGCCCGTTGTGGTAACGGTTACAAAAGGTTGGTTTTTATAGAACGCTTCGTATTTTGTTACAAGATCCTCCAGACTTTCGTTACAATTGGTGTATAAAGTGGCAAAAATTCCTCTTGGAAAATCCCCTCTATTCGGAATGAAAAGCAATTCGTTTTTGTAATCATTTTGCAATTGGTGTAAACTTTCTGAAATTTCCCCCAAATGTTGGTGATCAAAAGCTTTGTAATGCGACATATTGTTGTTTCTCCAACTAAAATGCGAAGTTTCTGCAAGCCCAACTCCAGCACCGGTACTTCCGGTAGTGGCGTTGATATGCACATCGTTGTTCAATAATTTGGCTTCTGCCAATGGCAATAAAGCCAATTGAATAGCAGTGGCAAAACAACCTGGATTGGCAATAAACTGAGCGTTTTTAATTGCTGCTTTGTTCAATTCCGGTAAGCCGTAAACGAACTTTTTGTTGTCAAAAACTTCGTCTTTGTGCAGCCTGAAATCATTTCCTAAATCGATGATTTTGGTATGGCTTGCAAACTGATTTTCGGTCAAAAATGTTTTCGATTTTCCATGTCCTAAACACAAGAAAACCACATTTACATTAGGGTTTACGGTATCGGTAAAGTTCATTTCAATATCACCCAACAAATCGTGGTGCGCCACCGAAAGCGGTTTGCCAGCATTAGTTGTACTGTATACAAAATCTAATTTTGCATTGGGATGAAACATCAATATTCTGATGAGTTCTCCCGCAGTATAACCTGAACCTCCAATTATTCCAACATTAATCATAATTTTTGTTTTTAAAACATTTTTATTTCACCATTAAGAAATTAAGTTTCATTAAGCTTAATGTATCTTAATTTCTTAATGGTTTAAAAAAGGAATTAAAGTTTTGTAAAAACTTTAATTTTTATACTTTCTTTTAATGAAAATTATTCGTAAGTTTCATTGTTTACAGATGAAAATATGTTTTGGGCATTCCCTAAAATTTTAATAAATCCTTTTGCATCGTCAGATGTCCAAGCATTGTTCATTTCTCCGTATTGGCCAAAACCAGTATTCATCAAATCATTTTTGGATTCAATTCCGTCCAACGAGAAGTGGTATGGTTTCAAAGAAACAGTTACCGTTCCGTTTACGGTTTTTTGAGTGTCCTCCAAGAAAGTTTCGATGTTTCTCATAACAGGATCAAGGAATTGACCTTCGTGGAATAACATTCCGTACCAGTTTCCTAGTTGTTCTTTCCAGTATTGTTGCCATTTTCCAAGAGTGTGTTTCTCTAGTAAATGGTGGGCTTTGATGATGATTAAAGGAGCAGCGGCCTCAAAACCAACTCTTCCTTTGATTCCAATAATCGTGTCACCCACGTGAATATCTCTACCAATTGCATAAGCATTTGCCAGTTTTTCTAAAACTACAATATTGTTTGAAGGTTTGTCAGCTTTTCCATTTACGGCAACTAATTCTCCTTTTTTGAATTCTAAAGTTACTTTTTCTTCACCTTCTTTTTGCAATTGCGAAGGATACGCTTCACTAGGCAATGGAAGTCCAGAAGTCAAAGTTTCTTTTCCTCCAACACTTGTTCCCCATAAACCTTTGTTGATAGAATATTGTGCTTTTTCCCAAGAATATTCCACACCATTTGCTTGCAAATAGGCTACTTCTTCTTGACGTGATAATTTTAAATCTCTAATTGGAGTGATGATTTCGATTTCTGGAGCGATCGTTTGGAAAATTAAATCAAAACGAATTTGGTCATTTCCAGCACCGGTACTTCCGTGAGCAATTGCTTCAGCACCAACAGATTTAGCGTATTTTATAGCTTCGATCGCTTGAAAAACACGCTCAGCACTTACAGATAAAGGGTAAGTGTTGTTTTTTAATACATTACCATAAATCAAGTATTTAATTGCTTTGTCGTAATATTTGTCTAGAATGGTAAGATTAGCGTGTTTTGCACTTCCCAGTTCATAAGCTCTTTTTTCGATTGCTTTTAGTTCGGCATCGTCAAAACCACCAGTGTTGATTAGTACTGTATGAACTTCATACCCTTTTTCATTTTTCAAATATTTAAGACAATATGAAGTGTCTAATCCTCCGCTGTATGCTAATACTACTTTTTTACTTCCCATTTTTTATTGTTTAGTGGAGGTCGTGAATCTCCGATTTCATAATTTTTTATTTTTTGCTTTAGGCATTGGCAAGTGCCATTTGCTTCTGGCTTTATATTTCTTGGTTAATTACTTTTTTAAAAATAAAGATTTTTTAATGGCTATTAATCTATTGAGAACTCTCACATTAAATGGATGTTTGGGTGGATCTTTCGGTTTCTCTTTCGGGTCAAAAAGCATTCCGGTACACAAACACATTTTATACTCTTTACTTTTCAGG
>DATEOV010000618.1:0-6090 GCA_035273645.1 Flavobacterium sp.
CATCACTATTAAAAATCAACATTTTTCGAATGTTTTTCGTGGATAAATTTGCACGTAAAACTAATTTCGAATAGGATGTATTTACTCAAATTTTATTCAAATTTTCAGATGGCTAATTAAAAAATGTAATGAATGAAACAAGAATTTACCTTTTTCCGAAACCACAATTTCTACTGAAACTTAGTTGCTAATAATTTGGTATTAACTTAAAATCAAATTATTATGAAAAATAAAATGACTTTTGAATTTTTGGAAACAAAATGGAGCGGTATCAAATATTGCTTATTTGCCAAAAGAATAGTTTCTGGATTAGATTTAATAAAATCACAATTTATTTACCAAGAAGGGATAGGTAAAATAACACAACGCATGATTTACCTGTTTAGCCTTACCCTGATCTTTTTATCGGGTTTTACATCTTGGGGACAAATTAATCTTGATACAGGAGCCCAAGCACAAGCCAACGCGAATGAATGGGCTAGTGTTTTAAATAACGCTTCCATCACCAAGAAGTCTTTGGTACATGATAATAATAATACCAATGACAGTCAGTTCACAACGGGATCCAAGGATTCTGCTATACTTCCACTTGGTTGGGAATGGACCAATGGGCAGACTAACAATAAAGGAGATATTTCTAATGCAGGTGCGGTAATTCTTGGTGAATATCTATACTTTTTTGGAGATAGAGCTTCCATTAATGGAGATGCCCAAATCGGTTTTTGGTTTTTCCTTAATCCTGTTGCCCCTGCAGAAGATGACAAAGGAGCTGAACCATTTGTTGGTACACATGCTGTTGGAGATATTTTGATTTTGAGTAACTTCACAAATGGTGGAGGTACTAGTGGAATCAGAATCTACAAATGGGTTGGTGTTGGAGCCCCCAATGCCACCGATGGTCCTTTTCAACTTCTTTCAGTTTCAGCTGGTGATAAAGCATATGTAAATACAGGGCTGGTGACTGTTCCTCTAGGTGTAACTGTAGATGGCCAAACATGGTCGTATAAAAATCCTCCTGTGGCCCAGTATCCTATTGGCGCTTTCTTTTTGGGACGCATACATCTAAAAGCAGAGGGTCGAGAAGAAATTGAAGGCTGTTTTTCAAGCTTTTTATTGGAAACCCGAAATTCACAGTCTATAGATGCTTCTTTACAAGATTTTGCAAGTCACTCATTTGGAGGGGAACCTGTGCCACTTGTATTGACTGGAAGTAGTATTTGTAGTAGCGACGGTAATGCAGGAACCGTTTCTTCATCAACTTCAGCAATTGGAATAAAGTATCAATTGTTTAATGGTTCAAATGTAGCTGTGCAATCTCCTAAGGATGGTACAGGAGGTGTGCTAACATGGACTCTTTTGCCTTCTGGTGAGGGTTATTACGTTGTAGGTTCAGAAGCCGGTGATGCAACTTGTAATTCAACAAGTGACCCCGTAAATGTTGCCATAACTCCCAATCCAGCACCATTAGTAGCTAACCAACCTGCGTGTGTAGGCGGTACGGCGACCTTTAGTACAGCAGATTTAGGGGTCGGTTTCTCTTATCAATGGAAATTGGGAAATACTAATGTTGGCTCGAATAGCAACAGTTACACCACTCCTACATTGGTAATAGGCGATAACGGCAACGTGTATACTGTAACTGTTACTAAAACAGGTACGACTTGTACTGGATCTGATCCAGGCACTTTGACTGTAAATGCTAATCCAACTGCCAATGCAGGAAACCCTCCGCCACCAGAATGTCCAGAAGCTGAAGGCAATGATTTCAGCTTGAGTGGAACATATACTTTTGGCACTGCTTTATGGACAGTTAAACCAGGATCAGCAACAGGTACTGCAGTTGGCTCTGTATCAAGTGGAGGAGATACAGCTACCCCGACAGTTCATGTAAATGGAGTGGGGTCAGTAACGTTTCTATTGACAGTAACCAGCAATGCGACTCCTTCTTGTGGTACAGCAACAAGTGAAGTTACAGTTACGGTTAATCCAGGAGCTATTGCCCCTTCATTAAAAATAACCGATCCATCACTCTGCGGTACAAATGCGAATACGGGCAGTATTCAAGTATGTAGCCCAGTGGCCGGTGTGACCTATAAATTATACTTGAATAATGTATTGTCAAGTACTGTAGACGCGACGGCAGGTAACCCTGTTATATTTACTGGACTTGGCGCGGGTGTCAATCCAAGAATTGATGTTCGAACTGGAGCTGGTTGTGAAGCATCTGCTAATTGTAGCAATAAAATTATAGGTGATTGTCCAACTCCAGACGCCGTAATTCCAACAGGAAAAATTTCTTCAGAAAAAACGACTATAGACAAAACCGAAAAAGCTGGTTTTACAGTATTCCCAGTTCCTTTCAAAGATCAACTTACTGTCAGATATAATTTTGAAGATGCCTCACAAGTATTAATTGAAGTGTTTAATTCCCAAGGAAATAAAATACTTTCAAAAAGAGATTCTAACAGTCATTTGAATAAAGAAGTTCAACTGAACCTTAATCGTACAGGGCAAAATGAAGTTTATTTTGTAAAAGTAACTACTGATAAAGGAAGCAGTGTTCAAAAAGTGATTTCTTCAAGATAAAAACAAACCAATTTTAATGAAAGCATCCGCCACAAACGGATGCTTTTTTTTGGAATTATGTGTGAGTTGATGTTTAAATTATTGGTAATGAAAGGGTTTTGTTTTTGTTCCAAAAATAGAATATGCTGGCTCTTTAGCCCTGATGGAAGCGGTATCCCATCTTGTCTCGTCCCTAAAGACGAGACGAGATGGAATATAGCGGACAGCAGGAACTTTGTTTGCCGATAAAGCCCCATTCATTCGCTCCTTACTATTTTTTAGCAATATTCCTCACAATCCCAAAACTGAAAATAAGCAAGCGTTATTAACTATAGATTAACATCTTATATATAGGAATTAATCCTAATTTAATGACATTTGTAATTCAAAAGAAAAACAATGATTTCAAAGAAAGTTATTTACATACTTATATTATTAATCAATTCGTTACATACTTTTTCGCAAGAAGCGAACAATAACGAATCAGCTAAACAAAAATTCACTCTTAGCGGAACCATCACAGATGACAATAGTAATGAAACATTGATTGGAGTCAATATTTCAATACCTGAATTAAAAACTGGAGTTACTACAAATGAGTATGGTTTTTATTCCATCACATTACCAAAAGGGAGTTATAAAATTCAAATCACCTCAATAGGTTTTCAGACAATTGAGGAAACGATTAATTTGGATAAAAACACCAAAAAGAATTTCAAATTAACGGGTGACGAAAATGTTTTGAAAGAAGTTGTTATTAATAGCAATGATAGTCAAACGGAAAATCGAAAACCTGAAATGGGTGTAAACAAACTTTCGGTTGCAACAATTAAAAAAATGCCGGTTGTGCTAGGTGAAGTAGATATTATCAAATCCATTTTATTACTTCCAGGTGTTACCAGTGCTGGTGAAGCAGCCTCAGGATTTAATGTTCGTGGAGGTGGTGCCGACCAGAATTTAATTTTGATGGACGAAGCCAGTATTTTTAATTCCTCACACGTTTTTGGGTTCTTTTCGATTTTTAATCCAGACGCTATCAAGGATATCAAACTCTACAAAGGCGGAATTCCAGCCCGATATGGAGGAAGGGCATCTTCGGTTTTGGACATTTATCAAAAAGATGGAAACAGTAACGATTTCCACATGAATGGAGGGATTGGATTAATTAGCAGCCGTCTTTTGGCTGAAGGTCCAATAGTAAAAGACAAAGGTTCTTTCCTTATTGCAGGTCGAGCTTCGTATGCGCATTTATTTTTGAAATTATCCGAAGAGCAAAAAGACAACGCAGCTTATTTTTATGATTTGAATGCAAAATTAAGTTATAAATTAAATCCAAATAATAATTTATACATGTCGGGTTATTTTGGGCGAGATGTATTTGCATTGAATAAAAGTTTTACCAATATATACGGGAATACCACTTTTAACACCCGATGGAATCACTTATTTTCAGACAAATTGTTTTCCAATCTATCCGCTATCTATAGTGACTATTATTATGGTCTAGATCTTGATTTTGTTGGTTTTGAATGGAGATCTGGTATTAAAAATTTTAATATCAAATACGATTTAAGAAGTTATATTTCAGATAAACTAAAATTAAATTATGGCGTAAATGCTATTTACTATGAATTCAATCCAGGAACTATCAAACCTTCAACTCCTGAGTCTGGAATTAATCCTGACCAACTCGAAAAAAAGTATGCGTATGAACCCGCTATTTATATCAATGCCGAACAAAAAATAACTGACCGATTTGATATTAATTATGGATTGCGTTATAGTTTGTTTTACAATGTGGGAACTTATACTGAAAATTTGTATGAGAATAACAATCCCGTTTTGTTCAATTCGCAGTTTCAAATCTATGAAAAAGCAACTCCTATTGGTACAAAGTATTACAACAAAAATGAAGTAATTAAAAGCTTTGACAACTTGGAACCACGTTTAACTGTCAATTATCAGCTCAATGACAATCAGTCTTTTCAGGCGAGTTATAACAGAATGGTTCAGTATTTACAGTTGATTTCCAACACTTCTTCACCAACTCCATTGGATGTTTGGACTCCAAGCGGGACCTATATCAAACCTCAAATTGCCGACCAAGTAGCCTTGGGGTATTTTAGAAAATTTAAGGAGGGAGCCTATTCTGCCGAGGTAAGCAGTTTTTATAAAGAAGTGCAAAACAGATTGGATTATATTGATGGAGCAAACCTGATTGCCAATAAAGCAATAGAACAAGTTTTATTGAATGGGCAATTACGTTCTTATGGACTGGAATTGATGCTAAAAAAGAATGAAGGAAAATTAACAGGTTGGATATCCTATACACTTTCAAAATCCGAACAGCAAACCCCAGGACGAACGCCTGAAGAAACCGGAATAAACAATGGTCAATGGTACAATACTGTTTATGATAAGGTTAATAATTTAGCAGTTACGGGTTCTTATTATCTAAATCCAAAATGGGCTTTTGGTGCCAACTTTATTTATCAAACGGGTCAGCCTACCACTTATCCAAACGGACAGTACGAATACCTAGGAATGAGCGTCCCAATTTATGGATTGCGTAATAAGGAACGATTGCCATCGTTTAATCATTTGGATCTTTCGGCCACGTTAACTCCAAAACCAAATTACAATAAAAGTTGGAGAAGCGAATGGGTTTTCAGTATTTACAACGTTTACAATAGAAAAAATGCTGCCTCGGTTGGCTTTAGAGAAAATCTCGACACCGGAGCAAACGAAGCTGTCAAAACATCAATTTTTGGTATTGTTCCAGCAGTAAGTTATAATTTCAAATTTTAAAAAACATTTTTGCTCAGGCAAGAAACAAAACATAGAACTTATGAAAAAAATAATGGCAACCCTAATATTAATCTTCGCTTTTGTATGCACAGGCTGTGAAGAAGTTATTCAAGTAGATGTTGATACTGCTGCACCAAGATTGGCTGTTGAAGCGGCAATCAACTGGCAAAAAGGAACAAATGGTAACATTCAATATATAAAATTGACCACCTCAACGGGTTATTTTGAAAACGTAATTCCGGTAGTCTCCGGAGCTGTTGTGACCGTGACCAATAGTTCTAACAAAATTTTTAATTTTATTGAAAATCCAAAAACAGGAGTTTATGTTTGTTCTGATTTTGAACCTCAGCTAAATGAAACCTACAAGCTAACCATTGTAACAAAAGGGGAAACATATACTGCCACCGAAAAAATGTACCCTGTTGCAGCCATTACAAAATTTGTGCAAAAGAATGATGGAGGATTTTCCGGAAAAGACATTGAGTTAAAAACGTATTATAATGACCCTGCAGACGAAGTTAATTTCTATTTATACCACTATAATTATAAAAATCAAAAATCGTCAAATCTCTATACAGACGATGATACCTATTATAACGGAAATGAATATTTTAGTATGTCACAAAATGACTCTTTAAAAGCTGGTGAAAAGGTCAATGTTACCCATTTAGGCATTTCCAAAAGTTATTACAATTACATGAGTGTTATTGTTAGCAT
>DATEOV010000619.1:0-6149 GCA_035273645.1 Flavobacterium sp.
TAATTACGGTGCTCTTAAACGGTATTATAAAACACTATAGAAAAGAAGATGAATTGTAAGATTTTTATTTTTATAAAACCTATTTTTTTTTACTTGAATAAAAAAATAAGTGTATAACGATATTAAATTTTATATTTGCATTTCCAAATTGAAAATTAAAAAATAATAAATACGCACAAATCCTATGGAATATTTAGATTTTGAGCTTCCAATAAAAGAACTTGAAGAACAATTAGATAAATGTGTTGTTATTGGTTTAGAATCGGATGTTGATGTTACCAATACTTGTAAACAAATCAACAAAAAGTTAGAGGAGACCAAAAAACAGATTTACAAAAACTTAACTGCTTGGCAACGTGTACAGTTATCAAGACATCCAAGCAGACCTTATACTTTGGATCATATCAAAGGGATTTGTGGAGATACTTTTCTGGAACTGCATGGTGATAGAGGCTTTAAGGATGACAAAGCCATGATTGGTGGTCTAGGAAAAATAGGAGGACAATCTTTTATGATTGTTGGACAACAAAAAGGTTTCAATACAAAGACGCGTCAGTATAGAAATTTTGGGATGGCTAATCCTGAAGGGTATAGAAAAGCGTTGCGATTGATGAAAATGGCAGAGAAATTTAATATTCCTGTTGTTACTTTGATTGACACTCCGGGTGCTTATCCAGGTTTGGAAGCGGAAGAACGTGGACAAGGAGAGGCTATCGCAAGAAATATATTTGAAATGGTTCGTTTAAGAGTGCCTATCATAACAATTATTGTTGGAGAAGGAGCATCAGGTGGAGCATTGGGAATAGGTGTTGGAGACCGTGTTTATATGTTGGAAAACACATGGTATTCTGTAATTTCACCAGAATCTTGTTCGTCAATTTTATGGAAAAGTTGGGACTACAAAGAACAAGCTGCCGAAGCCTTGAAGTTGACTTCAGCCGATATGAAAAAACAAAAATTAGTTGATGATATTATTCCAGAACCATTAGGTGGAGCTCATTATGACAGAGAGACTACTTTTACAACTGTTGAGCAATATATCATTAAAGGGTATAATGAATTGAAAGACTTATCAACAGAAGAATTAATCGCACAGAGAATGGATAAATACTGTAAAATGGGAGAGTTTAAAGAATAAAACGCCATTTTTAAGATCTTAATCCGAAGCCTTATAGTTTCGGATTTTTTTTTGGTTATAAACAAAAAATAGGTACTTATAAACAATAAATTGTAATAACTCAATTGTGATTTTTTTTTTAATTTAGTTACATTCGCTTCATGGAAAATTTCAAAAATATTAGTCCGGTTAAAGTGGACAAAACAACAATTATAAACTTAGAAAAAGGAAAATTACCACCACAAGCATTAGATTTAGAAGAAGCAGTGCTTGGGGCAATGATGATTGATAAAAAAGGAGTAGATGAGGTAATTGACATCTTGCAAGCTGATGCATTTTACAAAGATGCTCACAAATATATTTTTGAAGCCATTGTTACATTATTTAATGACACCCAGCCAATCGATTTGTTGACCGTTTCAGCACAACTGCGAAAAAGCGCTAAACTGGATCTTGCAGGAGGTGATTTTTATTTAATCCAGCTTACGCAAAAGATTTCATCTTCGGCACATATTGAATTTCACTCGAGAATTATTCTTCAAAAATTTATTCAACGTAGTTTGATTCGAATTTCTTCTGAAATTATTGAAGATTCCTATGATGAAACTACCGATGTATTTGATTTGTTGGACAAAGCTGAATCTAAGCTTTATGAAGTAACACAAGGAAATATCAAGCGTAGTTCCGAAACGGCTCAAAGTTTAGTACTACAAGCGAAAAAACGTATCGAAGAAATTGCAGGGCAAGAAGGACTTAGTGGTGTTGCTACTGGTTTTGATAAACTGGACAAACTAACTTCGGGTTGGCAACCAAGTGATTTAATTATTATTGCAGCGAGACCTGCGATGGGAAAAACGGCCTTTATTTTGTCTATGGCCAGAAATATAGCGATCGATTTTGGTCACCCTGTTGCTTTGTTCTCTTTGGAGATGGCATCGGTACAGTTGATTACGAGGTTGATTTCTTCTGAAACAGGATTGTCCTCAGAGAAGTTACGTACCGGAAAATTAGAAAAACACGAGTGGGAACAGCTTAGTACCAAAGTTAAGAACTTAGAAAAAGCACCACTTTTTATTGATGATACTCCGTCTTTGTCCATTTTTGATTTACGTGCAAAAGCAAGACGTTTGGTGTCGCAACATGGTATAAAAATCATTATTATTGATTATTTGCAGTTAATGACTGCCGGCGGAAATGGTAAAGGTGGAGGAAACAGAGAGCAGGAAATTTCCACAATCTCCCGAAATTTAAAAGCATTGGCAAAGGAGTTAAATGTTCCTGTAATTGCACTGTCACAGTTATCGCGTGCTGTTGAAACGCGTGGTTCTAGTAAAAGACCTTTGCTTTCGGATCTTCGTGAATCTGGAGCGATTGAGCAGGATGCGGATATCGTTTCATTTTTATACCGTCCTGAATATTACAAAATTGATGAATGGGATGATGAAGAAGCATCTCCAACTGCTGGTCAAGCAGAGATCATGATTGCAAAACATAGAAATGGTGGAATTGAAAATGTTCGTTTGAAATTTATTGGACACCTGGGAAGATTTGATAATTTAGAAGATTACAGTGGTGGTTATGATGATTTGCCATCTAGTATGAATCATGATGAAAACTCGTTTATAACCAAAAATCTTCCATCAGCAAATGAGGCTTTCGGAAGTAATTTTAATAATGATGACGATGATGATGGCGACGTTCCTTTTTAAAATTTAAAAATAGTATTTCACAACAAAGGAGAATGTTTTATGAAGATAGAATATTCTCCTTTTTTTTATTGATTTAAGTTTTGTTATATAATTCTGGTTTAGAGTAATTTAATTTTTTTTATTCTTCTCAAATAAGAATTTTTATTATGTTTGTGCAGATAATAAATATTAAATTTTATTAGGAAAATGGCTAAATATAATTATATTTGCCGTTTAAGGCGGTGTAAAATCCGATAAAATGCATGTTTACTTATTTAATACAAGAGAAATACTGTGAAATTTTATAAAACGATAGGAGTAAGTTAATCATACTTATAACAAAAGAATATGGAAAAGAAATTAGAATTTGATGATTTAGATATTTTCCAGAAAAATAAACAATTATCGGCAGTAATTCGAACGTTAGAATCGGATAGAAAGCGAATTGCACAGGACTTACATGATGATATCTGTTCAAAATTGAATGTTATTTCGTTGAATTGTCATCTTCTAAAAATTCCTAATTTACCTCCAAAAGATATTGAAGAAATCACTAAAAATATTATTGAATATACATCTAAAGCTTTAAATAGCTCCAAAAAAATGACGCATAGTTTACTTCCTCCAGTATTGGATAAATTTGGTCTTCATGCAGGAATTGAAGAATTATGTGCTCAATTAATTGATGAAGGGGCTGTTGATATTCAATATGAAAATAATTTAAAATTTGATTTTAAAGAGAACGATAATCATATACATGTTTTTAGAATTTTACAGGAGTTATTTACTAATTCGATAGAACATGGGAAAGCAACTTCAATCTCTGTTTTTTTTGATGAAATAGATGGAAAAAGAATATGTAAGTATTCTGATAACGGAATCGGTTTTGATTTAAATCAATTGGAAAATCATAAGGGTCTTGGAATGAAAAATGTTGTAAGCAGAGTAGCTATTTTAGAGGGAAGTCTCTCAATTGAGTCACAAATGAATAATGGAATTTCAGTGATTTTTAATTTCTAAATTATGAAGGAAACTATAAAAATAATTTTGGTTGATGATGAAGTTCTATTTAGAAAAGGAATTTCTTTTTTAATATCCAGGGAAGAAAATATTGAAGTAATTTTTGAAGCTTCGGATGGTGTTGAATTAATTGATTTTCTTAAGGGTGATAATCCTAAACCCGATATTGTGATTATGGATTTGAAAATGCCATTGCTTAATGGGATTGAAGCAACCAAAATTATCCATAGAGATTTTTCGGATATAAAAATTATTGCCTTGACGAGTTACGATTCAAAATCATTTATAGCCAATATGATTGATGTGGGGGCTGTTTCTTATTTGGTTAAAAATACTACTCCACAGGAATTGTTTGCAACCATAAATGAAGTGTCCACAAAAGGATTTTATTATTCAGAATATGTGATGGATATCATCCAAAATGATTTAATTGCTAATAAAAAAACGAAATGTAGTTTCGATACTAGTTTTATAACTTCTCGTGAACTAGAAGTATTGCAACTTATTTGCAAGCAAAAAAGCACTGTGGAAATTGGTGAAAAGCTATTTATTAGCCCAAGAACTGTTGAAGGACACAGAAATAATTTGTTGCTTAAAACAGAATCCAAAAATATTGCAGGATTAGTGGTTTATGCCATTCAAAATGCCATCGTATCTTTGGAAATTTAAAAAGCTGTGTGTTAAAAAGATTTTTTTGCAAGATTATAAAAGATAAAAGGAGTACTTTAATTCCTTCCAATTATCTTTGTTTTAAAATAGTTTTCAATGATGTGCAAAAGAATTCTTTTTATATTAATTTTTCTAGTATCGATTTCTTCTAGGGCTTCCTTTATTTTGTTGCCAATGGACGAAACTACGCAGCAAAACCATCTCAAAGCGTATGGAATTACTTATTGGTGCTTAGCAAAAAACTACAAAGCTAGTTGGTTGCTTAATTATCGTGGAGGTTCTTTTTTATTACCCGATGCTGAAGAAATTAGAAAGGAATGCCAAATACGAGGTGTGAGTTTTGAAGTCATTTCGGATGCTGAGGAAGCATCAATTATGAATGAGATTTCAAGTCCTTCGCAAAATATGGAAGCTATTATATTAGAAAAAGCTCCAAAAGTTGCTGTTTATACTCCCAAAGGGAAACAGCCGTGGGACGATGCAGTTACTTTAGTATTAACGTATGCCGAAATTCCTTTTACACCAATTTATGATGAAGAAGTGTTAAGCGATCAATTGTTACTTTATGATTGGCTACACTTGCATCACGAGGATTATACCGGACAATACGGAAAGTTTTATGCAGCTTATAAAAATATTCCTTGGTACATAGATCAAAAGAGAGAAGCTGAGGCTTTGGCCAAGAAGTTAGGTTACGAAAAAGTATCTATAGAAAAAGGAGCAGTTGCCAAAAAGATTCGTGATTTTGTAATTGGAGGAGGATTTTTATTTGCAATGTGTTCTGCAACAGATAGTTTTGATATTGCGTTGTCAGCAGATGGTGTTGATATTTGCGAATCCATGTTTGATGGAGATCCCAGCGAAGCGAATTATCAGTCCAAACTGAATTTTAATAATACTTTTGCTTTCAAGAATTTTACTCTTGAACGAAGACCAGAGCAATATGAGTTTTCGGATATTGATATGACTTTAAAAAGAAAGGTCCCTATGGATAAAGATTATTTTACTTTGATGGAATATTCGGCTAAATGGGATTTTATTCCTAGTATGTTGTGTCAAAATCATACACAGTTAATCAAAGGTTTTATGGGGCAAACGACTTCATTTGACCCGGAATTGGTGAAATCGAATGTTCTGGTTATGGGAACTTGTGAACTTGATGGAGAAGCGCGTTATATACATGGTGAAAAAGGAAAAGGAATGTTTACCTTTTATGGAGGTCATGATCCAGAGGATTATCAGCACCAAGTGGGTGACCCAGCAACAGTTTTGGATTTACATCCGAATTCTCCGGGCTATCGTTTAATTTTGAATAACGTATTGTTTCCGGCAGCCAGAAAGAAAAAGCAGAAAACATAGAAAGAATAAATCTCAAACTGAAAATCCAAATTCCAATTGTAACTATTGGGATTTGGATTTTTTTTGATAATTAATTCAAGGAAAATTCAAACCAGATTGGAAGATGATCAGATACTTTTCGTGCTTCTTTTAAGGAAATGAAATTTTTATAAAATAAAATCACATCCGACTTTATATAATTTATAGAATTCGTTTTGTAAAAGATATTGTCATATTCGGATGCCAGGTAATTCTTTCCTTTCGGTTTTGTTTTTAATGATGTCTTTTGATTTTCTAAAATAGGAGCAAAGCCCATT